>CAYQZG010000021.1:0-9469 GCA_964421785.1 uncultured Anaerolineales bacterium | reverse complement strand
CACAAGGCCCGCCCCGAACTGGCCCACACCCTGCTGGAATTGGGCCAGCTCTATGGCCAGATGCAGGACTTTGAGTCGGCCAACATCTATCTGAAAGATGCTCTGCGCCTCTTCCGCCGTCTGAGTGACACCGACGGCATCGCCGTGACCCAGGAGGCCTTGGGCAACCTCGCACTCCAGACTGCTCGTCCATCGGAAGCCATTGAGGTGCTGGAGATGGCCCGTCGAGGGTACGACGCCCTGGGACGACGTGAGCGTGTCCGGGCGGTCGATGAGATGCTGACTATGGCTCGCCAGGCCCGTCAGGTATCAGGGCGAATAGGAGCTACACCGTGAATTCGAGTTCGATCGCGCGTTATCGCGAGACTCTGCGTCAGTGGGGGTTGAGCGATGTTCCCTTTCGCGGCACACCGCCGGAGGATACAGCCGAGCTGAGCCGTATCTTCTATGGGCGTGAGGAAGAGCTTCGTGTGGCTCTTCCGACGCTCTATGAGGGCCGTAATGTCCTGGTGCGCGGGATCTGGGGCGTCGGGAAGACCACGTTCATCCGTTACCTACTCCACCATCTTCAGCAGGAGACCGCTGCCCTGGGAGAGCAGATGCTCATTCTATACATCGGTCGCTTTCCTGGCGAGACGTCGGAGGCGCTGTATCGGGCGTTGCTGCTCCCGCTATCGGAGACCTTGTCCGATGTCGAGCCAAGGGCCAAGCGTGTGTGGGAGACACTCAGTGGATTGCAGATCACCCATAGTCGACAACTTCAGGTCGAAGGTAAGGTGGATTTGCAGCTTGTCAGCCTCGGGGGCTCCTGGGGGCGAGGTCAGGAACAGGGTTTCGAGATTCAGAACACCTATCCGGTGCTACTCGACCTGCTTGATGTCGCTCAAGAGCAATATGGACGTGTCATCATCGCGGTCGATGACCTGGACAAGAAGACACCTCTTGCGGTTCAGGAGATCATCGACGATGCCACTGATTTGCTGCGACGTGGTGAGGGAAAACGGGGATTCTTGCTGACTGGGCGTTTCACGTCGGCCCTACGGGACATCTCTGGACGAATGCTGGGCCTTTTCAGTGAGACCATCACATTGCCTCGGATGTCTACTGATGAGTTGCATCATATTGCTGTCAATTACCTGAACACCGCCCGCCAACGCCCGTCCGGCCAAGTCACCCCTTTCACGCCATCCGTGATCTCGCAGATCGCCGAGTACGCCTACTGCATACCACGCCAGTTCAATCTGATCTGCGAGAAAGTAATGCGCCGGGGTGCGATGCAGGGTGCGAAAGATATTGATGAAAAGGTTTTCCCTCAGCTCTGGCGCACGGTGCAAGAGGAGTTTGCCTTGGAGCTAACCCCAGACATCCGAAGATTGCTCTACGTTGCCCGACGCAAAGGCGGCCTTTCGGCCGACATTGACGATGCCACGTTGGACCAGTTAGGCGTCGATACGTTTGTCGAGTTACTGCCTATGCTTGGATCATTGGAGGGTGATTTGCTCATCAGAACGGAAGATGGCAAGCTGATCCCCAGTTCATTGGTGCCGGAGGAGGAAACCTCTCTTGACTGAGGTGACGTCCGACATCTTCTAAGGCGCCTGAGGCGATTGCCGACCGGCGCGTCTTTCTACCTGGCGACGTGTCAACACTGAAGGTAACATTACGCATCACGGATTACGCATTACGCTATTGCCTGCTGAGAACTCACGGCTGCAATCAGCGTTCCTGACTCACTGACCTACAAGGAGTCCATCTTTATGAAAGGCATCATCACCATCGCAGGATACGGCACGCGATTTCTTCCCGCCTCCAAGGCGATCCCCAAGGAGATGATCCCCATCGCGGGCAAGCCGCTGATTCAGTACCACGTGGAGGGCCTGGTGGCGGCGGGCATCACCGAGATCATCGTCGTCGTTCGCGATAGCGGCGCTATCGTCCAGGATCATTTCTCGCCTGATCCAAAGCTGGAGGCGCATCTGGAGGATTCCGGCAAGCTCGATATGCTGGAGGCAATGCGGCGCGTCGACCGTATGGCGGACATCGTGGTGGTGCGCCAGCCGGAGGATTTGCCCTACGGCAACGCCACGCCGGCGCTGGCCGCCCGCAACTGGCTCAACCCGGGGGAGCCCTTCTACTATATGTTCGGCGATGACATCGTGATGGGCGACGTGCCGATCCCGCAGCAGATGCGGAACACGTTCAACGAGCGGGAGCCGGCGGCTGTTCTCGCGACGCAGAGGGTGCCCGACGATGAGATCCATCTCTACGGCTCCATCGAGCTGAAGCCGGGCTCGGAGGATGAGATGATGCGCATCATCGAGAAACCAGCCCCGGGCACGGCTCCCTCGAACCTGGCCCAGATCGGCCACTTCATCTTCACCCCGCAGATCTTCGACGTGCTGGACTCGCTGGAGACGGGGAAGGGAGGCGAGCTGTGGCTGGCCGATGCGGTGGATGGGTTGGCGAAGCGCTCGTCGGTGGTGGTGCACCCCATCGATGGTCTCTGGATGGCGGCCGGGGATCCGCTGCGCCAGCTGAAGGCCTGCATCGAGGTGAGCCTGCGGCGGGACGATATGCGCGATGAGTTGGTCGAGTACCTTCGGTCGCTGGACATCTGATAGCCGGCCTGGAATCATGTTCGCTCTTCTGCTGAACTGACGGTGTGTCCAATGGTGACAACGGAGGTGACGTGCTACGCTGGAGCCCGTTATCCCGAGCGGCCGCGGGCTTTCCTGTACCAGAAAGAGTGGCTAGAGGTGGTCGAGGTGGAGCGTCGGGAGCGGACGCCCCGCGAGCTGCGGTTTTGCGTTCGCAGCGTGGATGGTCGGCGGTTCTGGTTGAGCTACGATGAGGCCCGAGACGTCTGGAGCATTCGGCCGAGCCGACGTCTGCCCCAGCAAGGAGGTTCTGCATGACTGCCCTGATCGGTCTGCTGCTTGCCGTCATCGTCGGCGTCGTGCCGATGGTCGTCTACGCCCTGCTGCTCTGGTGGTTCGACCGATATGAGAGGGAACCCCTGGTTCTGCTGATCGCGGCGTTCCTCTGGGGAGCGGTGCCGGCCGTCATCTTCTCCCTGATTGCCGAGCTAGCCCTCGGCGTCCCCGTCTCCATGCTCGTCAGGCCGGCGGCTGCCAGCCTGGTCGAGGCCGCGGTGATCGCGCCGGTGGCGGAGGAGATCTTCAAGGGCGGGGCGCTGGTGCTGCTGTTCCTCCTCTTCCGCGGCGAGATCGACAGTCTCATCGACGGGATCCTCTACGGTGGGCTGGTCGGGTTCGGATTCGCGGCGGTGGAGAACACGCTCTACTTCGGGGGGAGTCTGATAGAGGCGGGGCTCAGCCAGTTCGCGGCGCTGGCGCTCTTCCGTGCTTTTCTCTTCGGGTTGAACCACGCCCTGTTCACCGGGCTGCTGGGCCTGGGCATGGCGTGGGGCCGTTCGGCGTCCAGCACGCTGGTGAAGGTCGGTGCGCCGCTGGCGGGCCTGCTGGCCGCCATGGCGGCCCATGCCACCCACAACGCCAGCGTGACGCTGGGCGGGGAGTTTGGCTGGCCCTGCTTGATTGCCTTCGCCTCCGACTGGGGCGGTGTGGCGCTGCTGCTCGGCGTGCTGATCTGGTGCTCGGTGCGGGAGCGGCGCTGGATCGACCGCTGGTTGGACGAGGAGGTCGAGCGCGGCACGCTGAGCCGGGGGGACTACGAGGTGGTATCATCCTACCTGGCGCGGCTGGTTGAGCGGGCGCAGGCGTTCCTCGGCGGCGATCTGGAGCGGTGGTGGAGGCTGGGCCGCTACTACCGGCTGGCGACGGAGCTGGCGTTCAACAAGCGACGCCTGAGCCGGTTTCCGAGTGATGAGGGGGCGGAGAGGCGGGTGAAGCGGCTGCGGGGGCAGGTGGAGGAGATGGGGGGCGTGATGCATGATGCGTGATCTTGTTGTTTGGGGCAATCTGGGCATCCTCGTCTATTGCGTGAAGTCTTTCTCCAGCAGCGTCCACTCCCGCTCGCTCATCGTCCACTGGCTGTAGATGGCGATCCCCTGGTAGCTCTCTGGCAGCTCGTCGAAGTGCTCTAGCCCGGCGTGGGCGCCGCGCAGCCCGTTCTTCAGACTCTCTGCCCACGGCCAGTGGTAAAGCGCTACGTCCTCATAGGCCGGCAGACCCAACAGCACCTCGCCCTCTGGCACCCAGGTCAGCGCGTCCTTCGTCCACCGGGCGACCAGGCTGACGTACGGTTTCCTAAGAGGCAGGGCAGTGTCGTACATCATCACTACCACCTGGTCGACGCGTTGAGCAACTTGTTGGTAGGTCGCCCGGTCCCAGTGGACCTCTGCCCCCGACTGCCAGACGATGGGCGGCGGGTAGGCTGCCACGGACAGCACCTTGTCCGGCGGCATGGCTTGCCGCAGTTCCTCCAGCAGGGTCAGGTAGGCGGGGTTCCCCGACGGCAGCGGCTCTATGTTCAGGTGGATCCCGGCCAGGCGAGGATGATCCTCCAGCAGCCCGCGGACGTCGGCGGTGAAGGTGCGCCGCCATAAGGAGGATCGGAGGGAGACGTGCTTGTTCAAGACGCCGCCAACCCAGGGCATCACGCGCACGCCTGCCATCTGATCCAGGAAGCGTTCTGTCTGCACCGGGTCGTGCGGCGGCAGGTGCCCTGCGGCTGTGGCAGGCGCCAGGTGGGGGTAGACGTCGCTGATGTGATAGCGCTCAAGGCGGCGGGCCAGGGCTGCCATCTGCGCCGGGTCGCGGAACAGGTCTGGCGAGCGGTCGTACTGCGCGAACCAGGTATCGGCGCCCAGCCAGCCGTGGCTGAGCCAGACGGCGTTTTGGCCGCGGTCGTGACGGCCGTCAGTGGCGCTTTCTCCCGGCGACCAGAGGACGTAGGGCAGAAGGAGACCTACCAGGAGGAGGGTGACCACTGACCGCCACACCAAGAATCGACGATCGTCGGACATCTTGGGCGAATGGAAAGGGCCCCGCAGTTCGCTGCGGGGCCTTGTCGGGATCCCTTCCCCTAGACTGCGCTATGTCTTCAGTTGCTAGCGGATGGCGAAGCGTCGTTCCTTGCCACAGATCGGACAAGCCGATCTTCTTCCGCGAAAGCTTACTCGACGCGAGTTGCGCGGTACGCCTCTTTCTCTATCCTGGGATCTCCAGGCTCAAGCTTCTCGATGCTGCGCGATAGGCGCGTGGGCTGCGAGCTGTTCTGCCAGGTGGCGCTCCACGACCACGGGCCCCCGCTGACCCAACCACACCCCGGAAGGTAGTGATGGTCTAGACCCGTGATGCCACTGGCCGTCGTCTCCGAATGGAACGTACCCGACGCGTAGAAGGAGCCACTGAAGGAGAATTCACTATCTTGAATCGGTGCGTCTGGCGATATGCGCGTGATCTTCCAGATACCGCCGCATTCCGGCACGTTGACGCGAATGCTGAATTCCTTCACGAAGGCTCTGTCCGTCGTGACGTAGAACTCCATGCCACCGTTCTCCCAGAAGCCGGGCCTGGGGCCGGTGGGGCCTTCCGTGGCCGTCGGTGTAGGAGTGCTCGTCTCCGTCGCTGTAGGCGTTGGGCTCGGGGTGGTGGTCGGCGTGGGGCTAGATGTTGGTGTGGCCGTGCTGGTCGGGCTCTGGGTCGGCGTAGGAGTCGATGTGGGGCTCTCGGAAGTTGAGGTAGGTGTCGATGTCGAAGTGGCTGTGGGTATGGGGGTAGCTTCGGAGGGGTCATGGGCTCTCAGAACGATGGGTAGGTAGACCTTATGCCCCGCTTCTCCCTCGATAATGTCGACCGTGCCACTGTCAGTGTAGTCCGTGGGAATGGAGCTGCCTAGCTCGTCGGACAGCAGCGCATTCGAGAAGGATAACAGTGAGGAGTCCCCCGGGTGCGCTGAGGCGTCGATGTCGAAGAGGAGCTCCAGAATAGGCCCCATGCCGGCGTCGATCGTCGCCCCGACCCCGCTACTGAGCGAGATATAGGCCTCAGTCGCTGACGGGACAGATTCATCCAGTGTCAGGTTCACGTTGAAGCCGCTTGAGCGGCCGGTAGTGTTCGCGTTGGTCAGCGTCAAGCCAATGGATCCATCGTAGACCACCCAGAAATCTGCCGATCCGATCGGCGTCGTGTTCTGCGATTGGTTGTCGACCGAGATGGTCACCGGGTTGTCCATACTGCCCGGCGATCCACTGCCGTTTCCGATAGTCACGGTCACAGGATTTTCGTCTGCCTCTGTGGTGAAGTCCCAGATGGCGCCGGTAGTGGAGGCGCTGTGGTCGTCGGTGGCTTCCACGTACCAATAGTAGTGCGTGTCGGTGTTCAGCGTGCCGGGATCACAGGACGTCATAGTGGCATCGTTGCAGATCAGATTATCCGGGGTGCTGTCGTTGGCCTCGAAGTAGACGTCGTAGGTAACTGAATCCCCTGGGTCGGGGTCGCCGCCGGTCCAACTCAGGTTGGCGTTGGTTGACACGCCGGTGGCGCCATCCGCCGGCGAAGGGGTGCTGGGCGCGTTGGGAGGGGCGTTCTCCGTTTCTGCTATCCTGGCTCGGAGGCATGCATTGCAGCCCTGGTCAGCCAGGTCAATCCATGTATCGCCAGCGCTATGCCTGTAGAAGCTCACATCGGATTGGATAGCCGGTTCCGCGTACCCGGCAATCTCGAGTTCAACAGGTATCGGGTAGTTGTAGCCTGGCGTGGTCATCTTGACACCGACGGTGAACTCTTGACCGGATGGCAACGAGATCGCCATGTCTAGGGGAATGGAGTAGTAGCCGAACTCCTGGCAGCTGCCTGTCTGATGCGCGAGCTGGCTTCCAAACGAGTCATTCCAGATGTAGATCTCGTACTCCGCGTTGCTGCTTGTGGTCCAGAAATCGACGTGGGTTAGGGCACCGTCTTGAGATGCAGTGAAGACATTCGCCATCCAGTAGGTCTCGCCCAGAGCGCCGAAGTTAGCTTGCAGCCCAGCTTCATCCCAGTACAGCAGATCCTCACCCGAATCGGCATCCTTGTAGTGAAGATAGGCCACATTGCTGACCCCGCTCGAGTCGTACGCCAGATAGAAATAGCCGTTGTCGCCCCACCCGGTTCCCCAGCTATTCTTGACGATCCATGCCCCTGTGCCGCTATGGTCGGGATCGGGGTGTGGGACGTCATCATCCCATCCGACGATCGAGACGCAGTGGTTGGTTTCATCCGGCCCAGGGAAGTGGTCGTAGATGGTTCCCCACATTGGATCTGAGTACAAATGGGCTTCTTGGTGCAAGTAGGAAACCGTCACCGGCCCTTCTTCGTGCACTGCATTCTTGATCGTGTTGATCTGCGATCCATCATTTGTCACGAGCCGAAGCCCATCGACCTTCTTGATGGGGGAACAGGTGTCGCACATGCACGATCCATCGCACTGCAGGGCTGGGGGATCGTAGGGGTTGCACGTCTCGGCGACGGCGCCCTTCTTGATGAAGACCTCGCTGGCTATGTAGACGTTTCCACCTGCATGGCCGAGGACTATCCCACAAGGGTCATCCCATTGATTGTAGAGATACGTATACGACCGGTCGACACACAAGCCCACGCTCTGTTCGGAGAAGTTGGGCGTCGTGCTTTCATCCATAAGGACGGCTGATTCGAGGACAGACGTGGTGCCGAAGGCCCAACACATGCCGCAGGGGTTCTGATTCTTCACCGGCGTCACTTTGCCGTGATCTCGCCAGTCGAAGCTGTCGGGGAGCGCTTCGGGCTCCATCTCTCGAACGGGAGGCAGGTCATCCAGGTGGCTCAAATCGAAGGCGGGAGGCATATTGCCGTAGGAGGCCTCAGGGGGATCCTCCAGGTAGGCCAGAAACCGGGAATTCAGCGGAGCGATCCGCGGTTCCCCATCATCCTCTGGTGCCGGCACCTCTGCCCCAGCCGGCATTGCCGTGGTGACCAGCGTCAGTACCATGAAAGCTGCCAGCAGAAGGCGTGGTGCAAGGGCTGAAGGTTTGCCCAAGCTGTTCACAGAGCGTTTCACGTCAGTATCTCCTTTCCGTATGTCGCATTCCAAACTTGCCAACAGGTTGCCTGTTGGTTTTCAGGGAGGACGGCTATCCTTCGTGACCGACGAACAATATTAGGCGTTGCCGGAGAAGCCTGCTGATATAGGGCCATCAGTTAGTCACGTTCCGCTCAGCAAACATGCTCACGACCGGCAAAGCGATGATGGCTTGCAGATGGGAGATTAGCACTCTAATCGATAGTTCTCCTCGTTGTCCACGATCCCCAGAATTGGGACATAGACGACTGTGGTTGCTGGGGAGCAAGAGCATCAGGGTAAAAGGTTCAGCTTGAGGCCCTGTGTTTGGGATTATAGTCCATAGGACGATGAAGTCAAGCTCCAGCTTGATGCAATGGAAGCTGGGATGAGTGGGCTAGATCGCTGCTGTTGCGTGATTTCGACGGTGAGGGGGCTGCGGTTATGGTTGCCCTCCAGTGGCTGAGGGGTATAATCGTGGCAGGGATCGTGGTTAGCGCAGCACGGGAGTGGATGGGAGTCGAACCCACCGCGGCTTGCGCTGTGCAACCCGCCACCGGTTTTGAAGACCGGGGGAGCCACCGGGCCCCAACCACCCCCAGGTTATCCCTAAGAATAGCTTGAATTGACGGATTCGTCAAGCTGATGGGGCGGTGGATGGCAGCACGTGCCTGCGATGCTTATGGAGAACGACATCTGGTGTCCTGTTGGCTAGCTTGGGGCGCTTGGAGCCACAGGAAGCACAGCGCACCGGTGTTGATTAGAGAGTGGTTATGCCTGTTCTAATCGATGGTCACAATCTGATCGGGCGGCTGCCGGACATCAGCCTAGCGGATCCTGACGATGAGGCGCGGTTGGTGTCTCGCCTCCAGGGATATGCGGGGCGCGCGGGGAAGCACGTCACGGTGGTCTTCGACCGCGGGCTGCCCGGCGGGCGTTCTCAGGCTCTCTCCGGCGGCCGCGTCGAGGTGGTCTTCGCTCCGACCGGCTGCAACGCCGATCGCGTGCTGATCGAGCGTATCCGGCGCGCACGCAATCCTCAAGGGTTGATGGTGGTCACGTCGGATAGGGAGGTGATCGCGGCGGCGCGGCGACGAGGTGCGCGGGTGATCCACGCCGAGGCGTTCGTGAGTGAGTTGGAGAAGCCTCCCCGGTCCCCAGGCCGTGCGAAGGAGGACGTGCACCTTTCGTCGGACGAGGTAGAGGCGTGGCTGGAGCTCTTCGAGGAAGGCCATCCCTAGCACACGAGGGCGAAAGTCCGTCGCCACTTACACGCTCGCCACGGATTGCTAAATCCCGGCTGCTCTGAGCCCCATCTCGGGGCGATTGTTGTGTGAAACCTCTATTAGCTGCCCGATTCGCTACCCACGTGCTTCTAGGTCCTGTTCGATGCGATAGAGGCACATGGGATTGTTGCTCTGCCTTGACGAGCTTTTCGAAGCAGGTGCAACGCACTATGGCTTGACGC
>CAYQZG010000020.1:0-38708 GCA_964421785.1 uncultured Anaerolineales bacterium | reverse complement strand
ACGACGGCGCTCCAGCTCTTCAGGTCAGACGTCGGAGTTGGCTGGGGCAGAAGATGAGGGCCTCTGCACGGCCTTGCATAAGTGAGGATCGATCATGGAGATAGAGAAGGAAAAACCTACAACAGAAGAACTGCTGGCCAAAGCGAAGGAGCCGGCCGAAGACGCTATGCAACTGCACCCTCACTATCGTGGCAAGGTACAGATTGCTCCAAAATGCGTCGTTCGCGGGCTGGAGGACTTCGCCATCTGGTACACGCCCGGCGTGGCGGAGCCTTGCCGTGCGATCAGTGAAAACGAGGATCTGGTCTACGAGTACACCAACAAAGCAAATACTGTGGCCATCATCTCCGACGGTACGCGCGTGCTGGGGCTGGGAGACATCGGCCCTGCCGCCGGTTTGCCCGTGATGGAGGGAAAAGCGCTCCTCTTCAAGTACCTGGGCGGCGTGGACGCGGTGCCAATCTGCCTGGATACCAGGGATCCCTACCGCATTATCCTGGCCGCCAAGTGGCTGCAGCCCTCCTTCGGCGGCGTGAACCTGGAGGACATCGAACAGCCCAAGTGTTTCCGGGTGCTCGATATGCTGCGCACCGATCCGGGTATCAACATCCCCGTCTGGCACGACGACCAACAGGGCACGGCCACGGTCATCCTGGCCGGCCTGATCAACGCCCTGAAGATCGTGGGTAAGGATATGGAGGATACCCAGATAACCCTGATTGGCATCGGTGCGGCCAACGTCGCCACGCTGCGCCTGCTGCTCGCCAGCGGTGTAGCGTTTGGCAACGTGATCGCCTGCGACAGCTCCGGCATTCTCCATCCTGACCGCGCAGACATTGAGGCCCGTAAGACGGAGTTCGTTGATAAGTGGCGCATCTGCCAGCATAGCAATGCCGAAGGCCGGCGCGGTGGTACCGCCGAGGCGCTGCAAGGGGCCGACGTCTGCATCGCGGCCAGCAAGCCGGGTCCGGGCACCATTCGACCCGAATGGGTCGAGGGCATGGCCGAGGATGCGGTCCTCTTCGCCTGTGCCAATCCGATCCCCGAGATCTGGCCATGGGAAGCGAGGGCGGCCGGAGCGCGCATCGTCGGCACAGGGCGCAGCGACTTCGCGAATCAGATCAACAACTCGCTGGGCTTCCCCGCTATCTTCCGCGGCGTCCTCGACGTGCGGGCCACCACCATCACGGACGAGATGGCCATCGCGGCTGCACAGGCCCTGGCGGGCTTTCAGAGAGAGCGGGCGTTCGACGAGGAGCATCTACTGCCCACCATGAGCGATTGGGAGGTCTTCCCACGAGAGGCGGCAGCCGTAGGCGTAAAAGCACAGGAGCAGGGCGTAGCCAGGCACGAGCTCTCGTACAGCGAATTACTGAAGCAGGCGAGGCAGATTATCCAGCAGGCGCAGGATATGACGCGATTCCTGATGGAGAAGGAGATCATCCCGCCTGTGCCGGAAGAATGGTCCTGAGGAGGCAATGCCAATGTATGAAATGATTATCATCGGTGGTGGCCCAGCCGGGATCAGCGCCGCTGTGATGGCACTCAATCAACGCGTCGAGACGCTGATCATCGCCGAGCAATGGGGCGGCCAGACAACGTACGAGATGCTCTTAGAGGACAAGGAGGGACGGGAGAGCATCAGCGGGGAAACGCTGCTGGAGGCCTTCCGCCGTCAGCTGGACTACTTGGACTTCGTGCGTCACTTCGATAGGGTGACCAGCGTCAGACCCGAGGAAGAGCACTTCATCGTAGAAACCGCTGATGGGGATCGCTTCGATTCACGGACACTGGTCATCGCTACCGGAGCGAAACCGAAGCGTTTAGACGTCCCAGGAGCAAAGCGGCTGATGGGTCGCGGGCTGAGCTATTCGGCCACCACGCATGCTGGCCTTTTCCTCGGCAAGGACGTGGCAGTGGTCGGCAATGGACGACGTGCCCAATGGGCTGCCGCGAGATGTGCTCGAAAGGCTCATCAGGTCTATCTCCTGGCGCCGGAACCGCTGCTGACGACGCCGCTCGTCGACAAGCTGCAGGATATGCGCAACCTCGATGTGATAGAGGGAGCGGTCGTGAAGGAGGTCAAGGGCGAGTCTTTCGTCAACGGCGTCGTCGCTCTGATGCCGGATGGATCGGAGCGCGAAATAGCCGTCAAGGGTCTATTCGTCAAGCTGACCCGCCTGCCGAATTCCAATCTGGTGAGTGATTGGGTCGACTGCGACAGCCGCGGTCACATCATCGTCGACCAGTACAACGCCACCAGCTGGCCCGGCGTGTTCGCTGCCGGCGACGTGACCCTGGTCTCGGAACAGGTGCTGGTGCACGTTGGCGAAGGCGTCAAAGCCGCGCTCTCTGCCTATCACTACCTTCTGATGCGCTAGAGAACCGTTAACGCGGCCCGACCGTCCTTTCTTGCTCGAAGAGACTTCCGAAGTCTGCACGATAGCATTAGGCAGGCCAGGACTTGTTCTGGGAGCGCCCCTCTACCGCGTTGGGCATGGGCTCCAAGACTTCGGAAGTCTGCTCCCTTGGCAAATGGGGTTGTAGTGCTAGGGAGAGCTGAGGACAATGGCGAGAAACGTGACAACAAGCGCCACCAGGAGGCCACTGACGACCGAGGCCACCACAGTCCGCTCAACGCGATCCCGAAAGCGCCCCGTAGCCCATAGAAAGAGCCCCAGGCTCAGCGCCGAGCCGATCAAGACACCGGCCGTATAGGTGAACGCCGTCGCCATTAGTGCGGGCAGATCGACGCGGATGATCAGCCGACCGAAAAGCTGTAGCGAGAAACGACTCCCCAAGAAGGCGTAACCGACACCGATCAGAAGCCCAACGACGGTCAACGCCACGCCCTGCAAGCGGCCTCGGCCTCGTTCCAGCCACATAGTGATCGCACCCAGCGCGATCAAGGTTGTGGCGAACGTTAGGACGATAATGGATATGAGGGCGATCACCCGGTCCCCCTGAGGGCCTACGAGCCTTCTTTCAGCACGCTGCGAAGATCGAAGTGAGATTCGATCTACTAGAGCAGCTGTAGCTGCTCCGCTTGCGGAGGCGGCTCAGATGCCGCCATTCGCGGCGCACGTTCGATCACGTCTGGGATGCGTCGCATGTCAGTTTCGACAGTGCCACGTAAGCTAGGACGGTGCAGCGCCGCCGCCGGATGGTACATGGGATAGTAGACCACGCCATGGATCTTTCGCGGCTGTCCGTGGACACGAGAGATACGAGCCTTGGGGAAGGCCCGAGCCATCGAGAAGCGCCCTAATGTGACGACAACGGTGGGCCGAATCAACTCGATCTGACGATCCAGGTACGGCTCGCACGCACTGATCTCTCGCGGGAGAGGGTCACGATTGCCCGGAGGGCGGCACTTGATCACGTTGGTGATGAAGACGTCCTCTCGCGTCAGTCCGATGCTCTCCAACAACTCCTCCAAGAATTGACCCGCTGCCCCGACGAACGGCCGTCCTTGCTGATCCTCGTGAAAGCCCGGCGCCTCACCGACGAACATGATCTCGGCATTCTCGGGACCTTCACCGGGCACAGCGTGTGTCCTGCCGCGATGCAGCAAGCACTTCGTGCACTCAGCCACTTCCGCCGCCAGTCTTTCCAACTCTGACACACTTCCCTCCTGGAGCTTAATAGCACAGACGATGAGATGGTTCCATGGTGCTGACCATCAGTTGTTCGGCTGCTGCTCTTTCGTGTCGATGCCCTCTGGTGAGCTCGTCGAATTCACTGCGCCGATCATTATAGTGTGTCGCCAGTGATTTGTCCAACTTCTATGCCCTGGCGGTTGAAACGCTCGTCCAGCGCCTCACGGAGCTCGGTCAGGTGCTGCCGGTAGCCCTGATCGCCCACGCTGGCCGCCATCACCCAGGCGTTCTCACCATCCCGATAGTACTCACGCCGGGATTGCACGACCTGGAAGCCATGCTTCCGATACAGTCGATAGGCCACGTCGTTAGAAGGACGCATCTCCAGCGTCACCACATCGACGCCACACGCCACCATCCTCTCCAGCGCCGCCAGGAGAAGGTGGTCTCCGAACCCTCGACCGCGCCAGTCGGGATGGACGGCGATGGTCGTGATGTGTCCTCCCCCATCCTGCAAGCGAAAGCCCACGTACCCGATCACGCGACTGGAATCCGTTGGGCCAAAAAGACGCCGCAGCCAGCTGTCCTTCTTGTCAATCGGAGACTCAAAGAGATCCCTTTCTGGCTTGAGGAGCACAGAATAGGCCGCCTGCTCCCGCTTCAGCTCGCGGCGAAAAGCGGCCGCAGGCCAAGGGGTGGGAAACGAGAGCCGGTCGATGGCGGCTACAACCGGCAGGTCACCGGGCTCCATCGGTCGAAGGATGAAGGACATCAAACGGGATGCTTGAGATAGATGGGGGTCAGTGTGGATGGATCGTCGGCCTCGCCTCGGTTCAGACGCTGCCAGCCAAGCTCGGCCAGAAAGCCAGCCCGACGCAGACGCCACGCTGCCGGCAGAATCACAGCTTGATCGCCGAGTCTCGCCAACACATCCACACCTGCCTGATCAATCTCGCCGCAGAAAAGCGTTGACTCGTCAATCTCCTCCGCCAGACTCGCCCACGTGGTCAGGCGTGGCTCCTCCTGGACCTCCCAGCCACCAAACCGCCAGCGATAGAAAGCGATGGCGATGCGCCGTCGTCCCGCCTGGAGCACTGCCCCCAAACGGCGCCGGTCACGCCCCTGAGCAGAGGCCACGACGTCGAGGGTCGGTATCCCAATCAAGGGCAGGTTCTGAGCCATGGCCAATCCCTTCGCCACCGACATCCCGATGCGAAGGCCTGTGAAGGATCCCGGGCCTTTGGTGACCGCCACACCGCTCATCTGTTTGGGAAGGAGATCCACCTGCTCTATCGCAGCGGCCAGTCGGGGGGACAGCTCGCGGGTCTGCTGGCGTTGGGCCTCCCACGTCTGCTCCACACGCACGCGGAAGCCATCGTGCAAGGCAAGGCTGGCCTGGTCTGTCGCCGTATCTATCGCTATCAACATTGCGCTCACGCTCCAAATGCCACGTAGCGGAACTCACGCAGCAGGTCTTGGTGACGCTGGCCGTGGGCGGAAAACCAGAGATACCGCCGCGTCAGGTCGACAGGCTCGACAAAACCCAGCTTGATCCAAAGATGTCCGGCGGGGATCAACGACTCGGCCCGTTCTGCCCATTCAATCACGCTGACGGCGTGCTCGCTGCCCAGGAACTCATCGACGCCCAGACGCCAGGTCTCCTCGGCACCGGAGATGCGGTAGAGGTCGACGTGGAACAGTTTCTGCTCGTCCTCGGGCCGCGCGTACTCACGCACCAGCACAAAAGAGGGACTGACCAGCTGCTGCTGCGCCCCCCAGCCGCGACCAATGCCCTGGGTCAGGCAGGTCTTGCCGGAACCCAAAGGGCCCTGCAGACAGATCACGTCACCCCCTTGCAACAACGTACCCAAGCGAGCACCCAAGCGCTGCGTCTGCTCAGCGCTACGGCTCATGAACTCCAGCATGTGTTCTTCAAGCAAGACCATAAGCAAGTCTATGACGTGGTTGGTGAGGCTGCGTTTGCAAGAACGATTATACAACCGTTGTCCATCGCCGACAAGCACGATGCAGGGGAGCGTCACACATTGGGGACAAGCTCCTGGAAGGCAGAACTGGGCCACTCCGGAAGTATAGCCAAGAGGGGCTGAAGACAAATGCGTGGGGGGAGGCCTGCAGGCGAGGTGGAGCGGGTCGTTCCTGCGCGAAGCGCTTAGTTCAACTCGCGCCACACGGGCTATCTAACTTGCGCCACACAGAGTATCTAACCAATGCCACACGAAGTGTCTAACTTATACTACAGACAAACCGCGCAGCATATGATACAATGACATGGGGGCGGATTGTTGCGGCCTGGGCCTGCTGGGCTTCGTGTGGATCAGTGTTGAGAGGTGAACGTCGATGAAAGATGCAATGGTCGAGGGCAAGCTGGTGGTGGCTGGGCCAGATACACCAGACGTGGCGATCTGTCCGGACTGCGGCGCGGAGGTGCGGAAGCGGCAGCGTAGGTGTATGGACGGAAGCGTCACCTATTTCTATCGCCACCCGCGCGGACAGGGAAAGGGCTGCCCCCGACGATACCGTCCTACGTGACGAAAGACGTAACGCCGGTCAGGTAGGATGTACACGCTGCGACGTGGTGCCCGAGCACTTGAGGGACACGCGCCCGTTGGGTGAGGTTGAGGGCATCCTGGTGTGCATCGTGGCCTGAGCGGTATGGGCATCTTGACGTTTCCCGGTTTTGGTATAGACTTCTAGCTACTTCCGTGTCGAACTCAGTGGTCCAAAGACTTCTGGCCAATGCACAATCGTCATTCATTCGGCTCATACCGTATTTCTCGTGAGCGTGTCAGGTGGCCAGAACATGGAGTATGTATGCGCAATCTGATCATCACCGGCTTCATGGGCACCGGCAAGAGCGTCGTCGGATGGGAGGTGGCCCAGCAGCTGGACCGACCCTTCGTCGACATGGACGCCGAGATTGAGGCTCGGGCCGGAAAGCCCATCCCGCGCATCTTCTCCGAGGACGGCGAGCCGGCCTTCCGGGACATGGAAAACGAGCTGTGCCGAGAGCTGAGCCAGCGGGACGGTCAAGTGATAGCCACCGGTGGCGGTACGCTGATCGCTCCTGAGAACCGCGCGCGGGTGCTGGAGGGAGATACCGTCATCTGTCTGCACGCCCACCCGGACGAGATCCTCCGCCGGGTGCGCGACGACGAGGGACGGCCCCTGCTCAACGTGGACGAGCCGGGTGCCAAGGTCGAGCGCCTGCTGGCAGCCCGCCAAGACGCCTACGCCGCCTTGCCCTGGCACATCGACACCGACGGTCTATCGGTCGAGGACGTGGTCGAGCGCGTCATGGCGCTCGTCGGCGCCGACATCCTACCGGTCCATTATCCCGGCGGAGCGTACGACATTCACATCGGGGCCGGTCTGCTCGACCACGTCGGCGGCGCCCTGCGGGCCGCGTCGGTCCCCGCCGGAACCCGCGTGGCCCTCGTCTCCAACGATGTCGTCGCCCCCCTCTACGCCGCTCGGGCGGAGGTGAGCCTGTCCGCGGCTTGCCTCCACCCTTTCATCTGTACCGTGCCCGACGGCGAGCAGCACAAGACGCTGGACACCGTCTCGTCGCTCTACGACCAATTCCTCGCCGCGGGGCTCGACCGCAGCGGCATGGTGCTCTCCCTGGGCGGTGGCGTCACCGGGGACATCGCCGGATTCGCCGCGGCGAGCTTCATGCGCGGCGTCCGCTTTGCCCAGGTCCCGACCACTCTGCTCGCCATGGTCGATGCCAGCGTGGGCGGCAAGACCGGCGTCGATCTCCCTCAGGGCAAGAACCTGGTCGGTGCTTTCAAGCAGCCGGTCGCGGTCATCGTCGATCCCCACGTGCTGTCGACGCTGAGGGACGCCGAGATCCGCTCCGGGATGGCGGAGGTGATCAAGCACGGCGTCATCGGCGCGCCGGATCTCTTTGCCGAGCTTGAGGCCGGTTGGGGCGCGAAAGAGACCGAGGAGACGCGATCATCCATCGTGAGGGCTTCAGCTGCTCATGCCTCGATATCCACCGACCAAATCGCCCGCGCGCTGCGCGTCAAGATCGCGATCGTCGAGCAGGACCCCTACGAGCGTGGTCGGCGCGCCGTGCTCAACTTGGGCCACACCGTCGGGCACGCCGTGGAGAAGCTGAGCGGCTTCGAGCTGCGCCACGGCGAGGCGGTGAGCATCGGCCTGGTCGCCGCGGCGCGCATCGCGGTCGGATGGGGACGGGCCGAGCGAGGCCTGGCCGAGCGGATCGAGGCCGCGCTCGCCGCCTGGGGCCTGCCGGTGCGCTGCACAGCGCCGGACCACTCCCCGTTCCGGGCGGACGAGATCTGGGAAGCGATGGCCCACGACAAGAAGCGGCAGGGCGCCACGCTCCGCTGGGTGCTCCCGCTCGCCGTCGGCCGGGTGACGATCAGCCGGGATGTACCAGAACGGCTGATCGTCTCCGTCTTGAGGGAGATGGGCGCCACGTAGGTCAACCACCTCTGAAACGTCGTGGCCCGGACGATGATTCGGCTTCGCCCAGCAGAGGGCGCCGATGCCGGGCTGACCCTCCCTTATTGCAGGCTGTCCAGCGCCGCCCGTTGGCGGCGGTGCAGGTGCACCTTTGACTGCACGAAGTCTGTGGTACAATGGGGATGTCTGCAGGCGAAAGGGTACGATATGACGACACGATGCGGAGGTAGAGGAGCATGACGACATCTCAGGTGCAGATCCTGGTGTTGCACGGTCCCAATCTTAATCTGCTCGGTCACCGAGAGCCGGAGACGTACGGCCGGGTGACGCTCAAGGAGATCAATACCGCCCTGCGGGAGGCTGCTAGAGAACGAGGGGCGGGAACGCGCATCGTGCAATCGAATCACGAGGGCGTCCTTATCGACGCGCTGCACGAAGCCAAAGATCGCGTCGACGGGGTGCTCATCAATCCGGCCGGCCTCACGCACACCAGCGTGGCCCTGCGAGACGCCCTCACCGCGGTGGCCCTGCCTGCAGTCGAGATCCATCTTTCCAACATCCACGCCCGCGAACCGTTCCGCCGCGAGTCGCTTACCGCGCCGGTCTGCTTGGGGCAGATCAGCGGCTTCGGGTGGCGCAGTTACCTGCTTGGCCTGACGGCCCTGCTTGACCACATCGAGGAGCAGACAGGGGAAGCACCATGAAACACGCCGAGCGTTTATCCAACCTACCCCCCTATCCGTTCGCCCGCTGGGCGGATCAGGTCGCCGCAGTGTGCCAGCGAGGTCTGGACGTCATCCGTCTCGACATCGGCAACCCGGATATGCCGCCGGCGGACGACGTCGTCCAGGCGCTCTGTCGCTCGGCGCGCCAGCCCGACTATCACGGCTATTCGGGCTACCGAGGCATTCCTGCACTGCGCCGGGCCATCGCGGCTTACTACGAGCGGCGATTTGGGGTGAAACTAGACCACGACAGCGAGGTCGTGCCCCTGATCGGGTCCAAGGAGGGACTGATCAACCTGGCCCTGGCCTACCTTGACCCCGGCGATCTGGCATTGGTGCCGGACCCGGGGTACGCGCCCTACGTGCGCGGCGCCATCCTGGCCGGCGCCGAGGTGCACATGGTTCCACTTCTCCCGGAGCGCGACTTCCTGCCCGATCTCCCCGCCATCCCGTCCGGGGTAGCGGAGTCCGCTACCCTGATCTGGCTCAACTATCCCAACAACCCGACCGGCGCCACAGCCGACCTGGATGTACTGGCCCGCGCCGTCGGCTTCGCCCGCCACCACGATCTACTGCTCTGTCACGATGCGCCGTACACCGACGTCACCTACGGCGGTTACCAGGCCCCGAGCGTACTCCAAGTACCCGGCGCCCTGGAGGTGGCGGTAGAGTTCAACTCCCTCTCCAAGATGGCCAACATGGCCGGATGGCGCGTGGGGATGGCGGTGGGCAACGCTCGGGCGCTGAGAGCGCTGGCTCAGGTCAAGTCGAACGTCGATTCCGGCATTTTTCGCCCGCTCCAGGAGGCGGCCATTGTGGCGCTGTCCACCGATCCTGGCTGGGTAGACGATCGTAACCGCGTCTACGAGGAGAGGCTGGAGCTCCTCGCAGAAGGACTGCGCAGCATAGGGCTGGAGGCCTCTCGTCCCCAGGCCACCCTCTACCTCTGGACGAGGGTTCCCGGGGGTGCCACAGAGGATGCTTGGGCCGGTTGGACGTCGGAGAGCTTCGCCCTGACGCTGCTGGAGGAGACAGGCATCGCCGTGGCTCCTGGATCTTTCTTTGGGCCTGGCGGTGAGGGATTCGTCCGCGTCTCCGCCACCGCGCCAACGGCCCAGATCCAGGAGGCGACACGCCGACTCCGGGCTTTTGAGGTCCCATCACCGTCCGTCGACGCATAAGACGCCGATCTAGACCATATACAGGAGCAAGATGAGCGAGCACTCTATTGCATTGATCACCGACAGCACGTGCGACATTCCCCGCCACCTGATCGAACAGCACGACATCACCGTCGCCCCCTTGCACGTCATCTGGGGGAATGAGACGTTTCGAGACCGCGTCGACATGGAGCCAAGCGCGTTCTACCGGCGGCTGATGGAGGACCCCGAGTATCCGACCACGGCGCATCCCACGCCGGAGGGATTTCTGGCGACGTACCGAGAGGTGGTACAACAGGGCGCGGACGAGATCGTGGTCGTCACCCTGAGCAGCGAGCTGAGCGGCGCCTTCCAATCCGCCAGCCAGGCCGGCACGATGATGGACCATCCGGTCCACGTCTTCGACTCGAAGGGCACCACTATGAGCCTGGGATGGCAAGTCCTCGCCGCTGCACGCGCCCACGAGGCCGGGGGTGACGCCAGCGCCATGCTGCAGGCAGCCGATCAGGTTCGGAGACGAGTCACACTCTACGTCTCTCTGGACACGCTGGAGTATCTGCACAAAGGGGGGCGGATCGGCGGGGCAACCAGGTTCATTGGCTCCCTGCTGAACTTCAAGCCGCTGGTCTACGTCGACCACGAAACAGGGACGGTCGAAGCCGCGGGCCGCGTCCGCACCCGCAAGCGCGGGTTGAGGACGCTCTGCGAGCGCTTCTTCGAGCAGATAGACACCGGGCATCCGATACACATCGCCGTCATGCATGGCGATGCTCCACGGGATGCCGAACGCGTCGCCGAGCAGATTGAGCGCGACTACGCGCCCGCCGAGCTGCTGGTCGACATCACCGGACCGGTGTTGGGCGTCCACACTGGTCCCCGCGCCATTGCCCTCTGTGGGTATTCAGAGGAAGAAGGGAGACAGACATGACATCAGCGTTTCTTGACCTGATCGATGCGTCCGTGAAGAATCTGCCGAGCTATCTCGTTGCGCTCGGCATCTTCGTCGCCACACTGTTTCTCTCGGGACTGGCGAAACGGGCGATCAAGGATAGCCTCAAGAATCAAGTCGAGGACCCTGAGACCCAGGAACTCCTGGGCCGGGTTGCGCGCTGGACCGTGTTGGTGCTGGGTGCATTGACCGCCCTGAACCAGATACCGGGCATCGACGTCACCAGCCTGCTGACCGGCTTGGGCATCGTCGGCTTCACCATTGGCTTCGCGCTTCAGGACATCGCGCGCAACTTCATCGCCGGGTTGCTCATCCTGATGCGGCAGCCGTTCAGCGTCGGCGATGCCGTGGAGGTAGCCGGTCACGCCGGGACCGTCATGGATATCAGAGTGCGCGACACCGTCATCAAGACCTGGGACGGGGTGATGGAGATCATCCCCAACCTCGACGTCTACTCCAATCCGATCGTCAACTACTCCCAGCTCCCCCTCCGCCGCCGCACGGTGATCATCGGGCTTGGCTACGGGGAGGACGTGGACCGAGCGAGAGACGTTTTCTTGGACGCCATCAAGACCACGGAAGGCGTGCAAGGAGAGCCGGCGCCGGAGATCCTCACGGAGGAGCTGGGCAGCAGCACGCTGAACATGGCGGCCAGATTCTGGGTCAATCAACAGACGCACAATTTGTTTGCCGTGCACTCCGACGTCGTGGAGGCGATCAACGAGGCGGGAGAGCGAGAGGGGATCGACATGCCCTACCCCACGCAGGTTGTGCAGTTGGGGGCGGAGCTACCGTTCGAGACGCCCATCAGCTGACGCCGTGGGCTCATCGAAACCGCGTCAAAGATTCGTCATAACAACGCCGATAACGTCATAGGAGGCCATGCATGCAGTTCGTCAAGGATATCTTCTGGAACGGTGATCAACGACGCCTGCGCGCGCTCTGGCGCCTGATCATCCAACTCATCATCTTCGGCATCGTCGCGATCATCGTTGAGGGCGCCGTTGGATTCCTCGCCGTCGGGATTCTCATGACCCAGGAGGGCATCTCACCGGACCAACTGTCCGATCCGGGGGTCGTGCAACAGTTCATCATGGAAAACCCGCTGCCCATGGCGCTGTCCAGCATCGGCCTGGGCCTGGCGCTGACGGTCAGCATCTGGCTGGCCGGGCGCTTCCTGGACCGGCGGCCTTTCGCCGACTTCGGCTTCCACCTCGACCGCGATTGGTGGATCGACTTCGGCTTCGGCCTGGCGCTGGGCGCGGTCCTCATGCTCCTCATCTTCCTGGTCGAGCTGGCCGCCGGGTGGGTGACCGTGACGGGCACCTTCGTGACCAGGCAGCCGCAGGCCGGGTTCCTGTCCGCCATGCTGCTGCCCCTGGTGATCTTCCTGGCAGTGGGGTTCTATGAGGAGCTGTTCAGCCGCGGCTACCAGCTCCAGAACCTGGCCGAGGGCCTGAGGTGGAAGGTGATCGGCCCCCGGGCCGCCATTGTGATCGCGACGCTGCTCTCCTCAGCCGTCTTCGGCATCCTTCACGCGCGCAATCCAAACGCCACTACGCGCAGCACGCTGAACATCGCCTTCGCCGGCATCTTCCTGGGCATAGGCTATCTGCTGACCGGGGAGCTGGCGATCCCCATCGCGCTCCATATCACGTGGAACTTCTTCCAGGGCAACGTGTTCGGCTTCCCCGTGAGCGGTGCCGGCTTCCGCTCGGCCACCTTCATCGGCATCAAGCAGGGCGGCCCCAACCTGTGGACCGGGGGCGCCTTCGGCCCCGAGGCCGGGCTTCTGGGGCTGGGAGCAATGTTGCTGGGGACCGTCTTGACGATCCTGTGGGTGCGCTGGCGCTACGATCAGGTCGGGCTCGACCTCTCGCTGGCCGAAGCACCGCGGCGTCCCCAGGAGACGACCTGACGTCGTAGTCGCATCCTACAGGTGACCGGCATTTGGGTACCGATTCTTGTTGCCACGGACGTCTGGTCGCCACCAAATGGGCCGCCGGTGAGACCAACTATATGAACGTGCCGGTCACCTTGATGCCCAAACAGGCTGTGCCTGAGCAGAAAGAGGAGCAAAGCCATGGACGTGAACTGGGAGGTCTTGCCGTTCAGTCAGGAAAGCTTGGAGCGCTATCTCTCGTCGCTCTACGGTGAGGAGGTCGACGTCATCGCCGTGCATGAGCTGCAGGGAGAGGAGGCGTCGGACGAGATCAAAGCGTTCGGCTATGGCGTGCCGCTCCTCATCGAGTGTCTCTGCGGCGACGGTGAAGAGCGGCTGGTGCTCCATACCGTCTCTCGCAACGGCTTTGGACACGAGCGGCCCTCCGATCGCGCTGCCAACCTGCTCTTGGATCACGCCACCTTCGACCGCCTGCCGCGACATGTTCCCTCGCTCGACGTCGGCGCCTTCGGCACCGCGGGCGACCTCCTATCGCTGGGCGAGGCCGGTGAGTTCTTCCACCTGACGCACTACGGCGAGGGACAGCCCTACGCTGCCGATCTACACCGCATCTCCGAGGCCGACGAGCTGGCGTCTGGTGACCTAGAGCGAGCCCAGACCCTGGTCGACTATCTGGCGGAGATCCACGCCGTCAAGGCGTCCGACCCCATCCTCTATCGCCGGCGCGTTCGAGACCTGGTGGGGCACGGCGAGGGCATCATGGGCATCCTGGACAACTATCCCCCCGACGTCGAGCCGGCGCCGCCCGGCCGGCTGGAGGCCATCGAGAGGCGCTGCGTCACCTGGCGTTGGCGCATCAAGAGGGCCGTCCACCGGCTCAGCCAGGTGCACGGCGACTTCCATCCCTGGAACGTCCTGTTCCAGGAGGGAACCGACTTCGTGCTGCTCGATCGCAGCCGCGGCGCGTGGGGGGAGCCGGCCGACGACGTGAGCGCGATGAGCATCAACTACGTCTTC
The DNA here is from genome assembly GCA_964421785.1 of uncultured Anaerolineales bacterium. Classification (GTDB taxonomy): domain Bacteria; phylum Chloroflexota; class Anaerolineae; order B4-G1; family B4-G1; genus SKLM01. The sequence continues at coordinate 24,900 of CAYQZG010000020.1, read as the reverse complement.
TTCTCGCTCCGGAGTCACGGGCTTCTTCGCGGCCCTTTCCAGCGCCTCCACGACGCCTTCTGGAAGCGCTATCTCGAGCGCACGGCGGACGACCAGCTGCTGACCGTCATCCAGCCCTTCTACGCGTGGCGGGCGCTGGTTCTCGCCAGTCCCGTCTGGTACCCCCATCTCCAGGCGTCAGTGCGCGAGGCGCTCCTGCGCCTGACCGAGAACGTGCTCGACGTGGGGCGCTTCGACCCCCAAGCCATCAACGAGTACCTGGCGGCGTAGGATATGACCCAGGACACCGCTTTCGCCGTCTGGCTGACGGGGCTTCCCGCCTCGGGCAAGACCACCCTGGCCCAGGGACTGGCCAGAGATCTTCAAGAGCGAGGGATGACCGTCCAGATCCTCGACTCCGACGCTCTGCGCAGTGTCCTGACCCCGGAACCGACCTACACCCCCGAGGAGCGAGACTGGTTCTACGAGGTCGTCGCCTTCATCGTGGGGTTACTCACTCGGAACGGGGTGAACGTCCTCATCGCGGCGACGGCTAACCGACGCCGCTATCGGGACCACGCCCGACAGACGGTCGAGCGCTTCGCCGAGGTCTACGTCAAATGCTCACTGGAGGCGTGCATCGAACGGGACGAGAAAGGGATCTACGAGAAGGCCCTGGCGGGCCAGGCCACGACCGTGCCGGGCCTGCAGGCGCCTTACGAGCCACCCGCAGATCCCGCCGTCGTGGTGGACACCGAACAGATGTCGGCCCAGGAGGGAGTACGGCAGATTATGGAGGCGTTGGGAAAGCATGCTTGAGGAACTGACCCAGGACATCATGTCTGCGAAGGAGGATCTGAGGCGGAAGAGAGATCTCAAGAGCTCCCTTGACGGCGCCCGACGGAGTCTGCGGAGACAACGGGAGAAGCTCCGGGAGCTCAAGGCCCGGCTAAGCGCAGAAAGGGCTGACGTCGAGGCCCTGGAGGAGCTCAGCCTCCGCGGTCTCTTTCACACCATCCTGGGAAATAAAGAGGAGCAAGTCAAGAAAGAGCGACAGGAAGCTCTGGCCGCCAAGCTCAGGTATGATGAATGCAGGGAGGCCATCACCGCGCTAGAGGCGGAGGTTGCCGAGCTTCAGTGCCAGCTGGAGCAGCTAGGCGACGTCGAAGCTCGCTACCGTGCGCTGCTTCATCGCAAGGAGCAAGTCCTGCGTCAGAGCGGTGGAGCAGCGGCCAGGCGGTTGCTAGAGCTCTCCGAAGCGCAGGCAGACGCTCGGTCAGACGTGCGTGAGATGCGGGAAGCGATCAGCGCGGGCAGCGCGGTTCTCAGCAGCCTTGACAGCGCCCTCTCCGCCCTCCGAGGGGCCGAGGCCTGGGGTACTGTCGATCTTCTCGGGGGCGGGGTGCTCACCACCGCAGTGAAACACGGCCGGGTCGACGAAGCCAGACGTTGGACGCATCGGGCGCAGCAGGATCTGCGGCGCTTCCGTCGGGAACTGAGCGATCTGGCGTCCGACGTTTCACTCGGCATCGACGTCGGGGGGTTCGAAACCTTCGCGGACTACGTCTTTGACGGGCTTATCGTCGACTGGGTCGTACAGTCGAGCATAAGGAGTGCCCTGAATCGGACCATTGAGATGCAACGCCGCGTTGACACAACCCTGACAGCTCTCCGGAGGAAGTTGCAGCAGGTGCGCGAGAGGACAGCTCAGATCGAGAGGGAACAGCAGGAACTGATCGAGCAAGCCTGACGGCGGTTGGTCTAACCCCCTAGGTACGGAGTTCCACAACGTCCCCGTCGTGCAGCACGTGGTCCCGGCCCACCATCTGCCCGTCGTACACCCCGGTGCCCCAGATACGGGCCGTCTTGAGCGTCTCCAGGAAGTCCCGGTGGACCTTGGCGGCGAACGTCTCAACGGTGCTTCCCTTCTCCAACACAAACGGCGCGCTCCGATCCGGTTCCTCCCCCGGTGGTTTTGAGTAGACGCGCATGATATCGAGCATGTCGAACACCGCGCGCCTCATCTTATCCAGGTTCCGGCCGGTCTCGGCCGAGACCGGGAGCAGCTCCCACGTCTCACCGAGAAGCTCTCCGAGCACGGCGACGTCCTCATCGTCGCTCGGCTCGTCGCTCTTGTTCACCAGCACCAGGAAAGGCTTGAAGGACCACCCTTTCTCGCCGTCGTGCTCTCCCCTGCGATGGAGAGGTGCAATGCGGTACGCCTCCAGGAGGGCCAAAGCATCCTCAAACGCCTGGATCGGGTACCCTTGCAGATCCAGAACCAGCAGGACAAGGTCGACTCTGCGAACCAGGTTCATCAACTCGGGCTCGATGTGATCCTCGTTCAATGGCGGCGTGTCGATCAGCTGAATCTGCACGTTCTCGAACCGCATCATGCCGGGCCGGGGGGTCCAGGTGGTGAACGGATAGGGGGCCACTTCGGGCTCTGCGTTCGTCAGCGCTCTGACAAGAGCCGACTTGCCCGTGTTCGGGGTCCCCACCAGCACCACCTGACCAGCACCCTCGCGGTCGATGTGGTAAGGGGATTCGTACCGGGCGACGGCTTTCCGTGCCTTGGGGGCCCGCTTCAGATTGGCAAGCTTCTTGCGCAGGTCAGCGCGCAGCCTGTCCGTGCCCTTGTGCTTAGGCACGACGCTCATCATCTCCTGCAGAAGGGCGATCTTCTTCTCATTCGACCTCGCCCTCCGGAACTCCTCTTCAATCTTGAAGTAGTCTGGAGGAAGATTGGTGGGCATAGCTACGCCTCCTCACCCATGACGCCAAGCAGTTCCACGTTCGCTCCTCTCGCGACCATCAGCTCAAAAAACCGGGAGGTTCTATTAGAATGATAGCATAGGGTGGGGGAAAGGACAATGAAGCGATCGACTGTTTGCAATCGCTATGCCGTGGTGCTATAATCGATCTTTGCAACAACCATGATTCACTTGGATGATCTCCTTGAAGCAACGGGCGCGCGACTGGTAGGAGCTTCTAAACCTGCCACGTTCCCGGCGTTCTGCTACAACTCCCAGCGCCTCACCCCTGGAGAGCTCTTCGTCGCCGTCAAGACCGAGGGGGGCGATGGGCACGACTATATTGCCGATGCTGTCGCGCAGGGCGCCGGCGGTGTCCTGTGCCAGTTCCCGCCGTCGAGCCCCACCATACCATGCATTGTGGTGCCCGACACGCGGATCGCGCTCACAGACTGGGCCGACCATATCCTGCGCAGGTACAAGCCCAGGACCATAGCCGTCACCGGCTCCACGGGCAAGACCGACGTTTGCCGGGCTATCTCCGCCGTCCTCTCTCCGCATTACAGGACGTTCTCGAATCCCCCGGGGCTGAGCAACGCCTTCGGCCTACCACTCTCCCTAGAGAGGCTCACGTCCGAGCACGACGTGGCAGTCCTGGAGATGGCAGCTCATGCCTTCGGCGACATCGCCACTATGAGCGAGCTCCTTCGCCCTCAAGTTGGCATCGTCACGTCTGTCGATCGTGCGCATCTCGCCTATATGAACAGCCTGGAGGACATCGCCGAGGAGAAGGGTCAGTTGATCAAAGCTCTTCCCCCTGCCGGAACGGCCATACTCAACTACGACGATCGCCGTGTACGGGCTATGCGGGAAAGCACGAGGGCGAACGTTATCACATATGGCTTGAGCGCCGACGCTGACCTCGTCGCCTCCAACGTGCACCTCGATTCCAAGGGGCTCGATCTGATGGTCCATTTCCCGGGTGTCACCGGCCTGGGCATCCCTGGCTATCCGGCCAAATCCGAAGTTCGTAGCCATCTCCTGGGCCACCATCAAGCCTACACAATCCTCGCAGCTATCGCCGTAGGCATGAGCTACCAGATTCCTTGGCGTGACATCCTGGACGCGGTGGAGGGATTGCGTCCCAGCCCGGGCCGTCTGCGAGTCCTGGAGGGAGTCGGCGGCTCCTTCTTGCTCGATGGGACCGCCGGATCCAACCCGGCCAGCGCTCTGCAGGCTCTGTCCACCCTGACCCGTTATCCAGCTGAGCGCCGCATAGCGGTGCTGGGTGATATGGCCCAGTTGGGTAGTGCTACCGTTGAGGGACATCGGGAGGTCGGGGAGGCCGCTGCCGCCTGCGTCGATCTCCTGATCACCAAGGGGGAGAGAGCAGCGTGGATGGCCGAGAAAGCCGAGGAGGCTGGGCTCTCTCGTGATCAGATCATCGTCACACACACTGCGCAGGACGTGGTCAGGAAGCTGAGGCACCGCTTGACGTCTGGAGACGTTGTGCTGCTCAAGGGAGACATCGAGACCCACATGGAGCGCGTGGTGGAGCAGCTGCTGCGCAACCCGGCGGACAGCCGGCAGCTGGTGCGCCGCCTGAAAGGCCTAAAGGTGCAAGCCGTGCGCCCGAGCCGCCCCACGTGGCTGGAGGTCGACCTGGAAGCTGTAGCCCACAACGTCCGGCAGATCAAGGCGTTCGTCGGGCCGTCGGTGGAGGTCTTGGCCGTGCTCAAGGCCGATGCCTACGGACATGGCGCCGTCAAGGTAGCTCGTACGGCCCTCAACAACGGGGCATCCATCTGCGGGGTCGCTTCGGTCAACGAGGCCGTCCGGTTACGGAACGTCGGAATAGACGCACCGATCCTGGTGCTTGGCTACACCCCCGCCTGGTTGGCCAAGGATGCCCTGCTACACGATGTCACACTGACCGTCTACGACGCTGACGTGGTCCGTCTCTACAGCCGAGCGGCCGAGGATCTGCGCCGCACCGCCCGCGTTCACGTGAAGGTGGACACCGGTATGGGGCGTCTTGGGCTGCTGCCGGATCAAGTCCTCCCTTTCGTGAGGAAGGTCCATCGCCTCCCTCACCTCGACCTGGAGGGTATCTTCACGCACTTCTCGGTGGCCGACGAGGAGACGCTCGACTACACGCGTCGACAGCTCGAGCGATTCCGCGACGTTCTGGCTCAACTGGAAGGGATCGGCATCACCTTCCGCAAGGTACACTGCGCGAATTCATCGGCTACCCTACGCCTGCCCGAGTCGCACTTCGATATGGTTCGCGTAGGCCTGGCCATGTACGGGCTTCAACCCTCCCCGCACGTCTCCCTTCCCCGTGGCTCCCGCCCGGCGCTGACCTGGAAGACCAGCGTTGCCCAAGTCAAGACGCTGCCACCTGGAAGCTACGTGAGCTATGGCAACACCTATCAGACCAGGGAGGAGGAGACGGTCGCCGTCATCCCCGTGGGCTACGCCGATGGGTTCCGCCGTGCGCCTACACGCTGGCAAGCCGTATTGGTTCGAGGACAGCGCGCCCCCATCGTGGGCAGAGTCTGCATGGACCAGACGATGATCGGCGTCGACCATATCCCGGACGTGCGAGTGGGGGATGAAGTGGTGCTCATCGGCCAGCAGGGGCGCGATCGGATCACGGCTGATCAAGTCGCCGATTGGCTGGGGACCATTAACTATGAAGTTGTGTCCGAGATCCTGGCCCGGGTGCCCCGCGTTGTGTAGTTCAATGAGCGTCACGTCATGTGTCGTTGACCTCATCCTGAAGCGTGGTACAATCGCCCTGGGAGAAGCAATCCCCTCGACTTTGTCAACCTCGCCGGGCGGGATGCTGGGCGACCATATATCGGAGGAAAGATGACCAAAGACTTTGCTGGAAGAGGTAAGGTCGCGGTTCTCAGGACCAGCCCCGAGACGGTCCTTGAGGACTACGCCCGCCTGATCGACCTGGCGGGCGTTCGCGACGTTCTGCCACAGGACAAAGAGACGATTCTCAAGATTAACATCTCCTGGCAGACGTGGTACCCTGGCTGTTCGACCGCCCCCTGGCAATTGGAGGGGGTGATACGCGGACTCCGTGCCGCCGGCTACGACAACCTGATCGCCGGCCACAACGACACGGTCGTCGTCGATGCCCACGTGGGCGAGCGGAACAATAAGCACGAATTCGTCGTCGACACCTACGGCGTGCGGAACGTCCACCTCTTCGAACCTCAATACAGCTGGGTCCGTTATGAGCCTCCCGAACCCTTCTTGGTGCTGGATCAAATCTATCCAGAGGGCGTCTACATCCCCGAGCTTCTGATCGGACGGAACATCGTTCAGCTCCCCACCGTTAAGACCCACGTGTTTACCACCATCACGGGAGCGATGAAGAACGCCTTCGGGGGGCTGCTGGGACGGAAGCGCCACTGGACGCACGCCGATATCCACGAGACGCTGGTCGATCTGCTGATGATTCAGCAGGACATCCACCCAGGGCTCTTTGCCGTGATGGATGGGACCTTTGCCGGCGACGGGCCTGGGCCGCGCGCTATGCGCTGGCACGAGAAGGACATCCTGCTCGCCTCGGCCGACCAGGTCGCCATCGACGCTATGTCCGCTCATCTGCAGGGGTTCGACCCTCTCGAGATCCCCTTCATCCGCATGGCGCACGACTTGGGGCTCGGCGTTGGCGATCCCGAGCAGATTGAGATCGTCGGCGAGGACCGTGACTGGGTTATGGCCCAAGACTGGGACTTCGTGCAGGAGGACACCTTCGCCAGTCGCGGTCAGAAAGCGATCTACCACGGCCCCCTGAAGCCACTGGAGGGTCTGCTCCTGCGCTCACCGCTGGTGCCCTGGTCCTACTTCGCCAGCAACTTCTACCATAATGTCTACTGGTACCCCTTCGTGGGGCGCCAGCGCGTGGAGAAGGCGCTGGAGACCAAGTGGGGCCGTCTTTTCAGCGAGTACGGTGCTGAAGCCGGCCTCCGTGGTGCCGTCATGCCGGGTATGGAGAGAAAGACAGTCGCAACCGGCGCCATTGGATTGGCCACGCTGGTCGCTGCCGGCGCCTTGGGCATCTGGTTGCTCAAGCGTGGAAGAGACGAGGTGTGAGCGACCGGTGATCGGCAAATATGAACTTGGCACGCTTTTTGAAGGATTACGTGCGGCCGTCACCATCGCCGATGAGAACGGGCGCATCATATTCTTGAACGATCTGGCAATCGAACACTACGGCGACCGGGGCGGAGAGATGCTCCTGGGCACCAACCTAGACGATTGTCACAATCCTAGATCACGGGCAAGGATCAGAGCGTTGTACGCACGTTACCGCGCCGGAGATCTGACCCCTACCCGCTATCACGAGGAAAAAGGGAACGACCTGGCGGAGAGCATTGTCCTCATACCGCTCATCGTCGACGAGCGCTTCCGAGGCGTCGCGGAGTTGATGTGGGACGAACGTCCAGACCTGGTCTTCGAGATGTAGGTAGCCGCCATAGGTCACGATGAATTAGACACACCACGGAGGTCTCTCAATGCACCGCGTCAGCAATCTCGTCTCACAACGCATCAAGAGCGTCGCTCCATCCGGGATTCGTCGCTTTTTCGACATCGCCGCCACGATGGAGAACGTCATCAGCCTCGGCATCGGCGAGCCCGACTTCGACACGCCGGAGCCCATCATTCAGGCCGGCATCAAGTCGCTGAAGCAAGGTGAGACCCATTACAGCTCCAACTCCGGCTTGATCGACTTGCGGCGCGCCATCGCCGAACACCTGGACGACATGTACGACCAGACCTACAACCCGGCGAGCGAGATTCTGGTCACCGTCGGGGTCTCTGAGGCCCTCTATCTGGCGCTGGCTGCCACCCTTGATCCAGGCGATGAATGCATCGTCCCCGAACCTTGCTTCGTCTCCTACGCCCCGGAGGTCACCTTCGCCGGAGGCGAGCCCGTCATCGTGCCCACCAGGGTGGAGAACGATTTTCAGGTCACAGCCGAGGAGATCGCAGCGGCGATCACACCGCGCACCAAAGCCCTGCTGATTGGTTACCCCAATAACCCCACCGGAGCCGTGATGAGCCGCGAACGGCTGAACGAGATCGCTGCTGTCGTCAAACAACACGATTTGATCGTCATCTCCGATGAGATCTACGACCGACTCGTCTACGACACCGAACACGTCTGCTTCCCCAGCCTACCCGGCATGTACAGCCGCACCATCCTGCTGCAGGGGTTCTCCAAGGCTTATGCTATGACCGGCTGGCGCATCGGGTACATTGCCGCTCCGGCGGAGATCCTGGCGCAACTGCGAAAGGTACACCAGTACACGATCATGTGCGCCCCGACCATCTCCCAGTATGCGGCACTGGCGGCCCTACGCGAGGGAGAGCCCTTCGTGCAGGAGATGGTGGCCGAGTACGATCGCCGGCGTCGTCTGATTGTGGACGGGCTCAACGAGCTCGGGCTTGACTGCTTCGAGCCTCAGGGCGCTTTCTACGCCTTCCCCTCGATTGAGGTGACAGGCATGGACGATAATCAGTTTGCGGAAAGCCTCCTCCACGAGGAGCGGGTAGCGGTCGTCCCCGGGAGCGCTTTCGGCGAGGCCGGAAAAGGATACGTGCGCTGCTCCTACGCCACAGCCTACGAGAAGATCGAACAGGCGCTTGAACACCTGCAGCAGTTCACGCGCCGACACGGCTAGAGAGGACGGTATGGCACAGGACGCAGAATACGATATAATGGGGGGGAAGAAGAGAGACGTGGCGAGAGGCATCATGATCAACAGCGAGGTTCGAACAGCTACGGGCGGAGCAACGTCCGCCCGCCTCGAGACAGGAGCGGAGTAGGGACGTGACGCGCTACGAACCCATCATCGGCCTGGAAGTCCACGCTCAGATCCACACCCGGTCCAAGATGTTCTGCGGCTGCCCGGTGATGGAGGACACTGGCGACCTGGAGCCCAACACCTACGTCTGCCCCGTATGCACGGGTATGCCCGGCGTGCTGCCGGTCGCCAACCAGCGCGCTATTGCGATGGCGATCTTAACCGGCCTGGCGCTCCATTGTGAGGTCCCTGCTTCCAGCCGCTTTGCCCGCAAGTCCTACTTCTATCCCGACCTGCCCAAGGGATACCAGATCTCTCAGTACACGCCCGTATTCCCCCCGCTGACCATGAATGGCTACCTTGACATCGAAACCGATGCCGGGCCCAAACGCGTCCGCATCAACCGGGCGCATCTAGAGGAGGACGCCGGCAAGCTATACCACGCCGACGGCGTCACGCTGATAGACCTGAACCGCGCCGGCGTACCCTTGCTGGAGATTGTCTCCGAGCCGGATATGCACTCGGCTGAGGAAGCCCGCGCCTACGGGGAGGCTCTGCGCCACATCCTGGTCTACCTCGGCGTCAATTCGGGCAACATGGAGCGAGGCGTGATGCGCTTCGAGGCGAATGTCAGCGTGCGCCCCGCCGGCTCTCAGGAGATGGGGGCGCGCCACGAGGTCAAGAACCTCAACTCCTTCCGCGCACTCTACGAGTCCATCAGGTACGAGGTCGCCCATCAGATCGCCGTCCTGGAGGATGGTGGCACGATCGAGCAACAGACCATGGGCTGGAACGAGGTCGAGGGCGTGACCGTGCCGCAACGAGGCAAGGAGTTCGCCCACGACTACCGTTACTTCCCGGAGCCCGACATCCCGCCGCTAGAGATCAGCCGCGAGCAAGTGGAAGACCTGCGAAGCCAACTGCCGGAGCTGCCCAGAGCGAAACAGATGCGTTTCGTCGCCGAATACGGCCTTAGCGCCTATGACGCCGACCTGCTGGTCTCCGACAGGAACGTGGCCGACTACTTCGAGCATGTCGTCGAAGCGGGCGCTGCCCCCAAGGAAGCGGTCAACTGGATCACAGGCGAGCTGTTCCGCCTGATGAAAGCAGCCGATCGCCCCATCGACAGGATCGACACCCCGCCGAAAGCGCTGGCAGACCTGATTGCTCTGGTCGAGGAGGGCACGATAAACCAGAGCACCGGGAAAGACGTGCTACAGGAGATGGCTGCCAGCGGGCGCGATGCTCAAAGCATTGTGGCAGAGCAGGGTCTGGCCCAGATCTCGGACACGGGAAGGCTCCAGGAGATCGTCACGCAAGTGCTGGAACAGCATCCTGAGCAGGTCGAAGAGTACCTGAGCGGGAAGGAACAGGTCATGGGCTGGTTCATCGGCCGAATGATGAGGGCCACCCGGGGTAAGGCGAATCCTCAGTTGACCCGAGAACTTCTGAAGAATCAGCTGGAGGCCAGACGAGGCTAGTGATTAGCGGAGCAAAGCTGGCACGACGACGTGACTTCTGTCGTGCTAGACTTCCGAAGTCTTCGTTGTGGTGTTTCAAGGCGCGGGATGCCGCCATCAGCAAGTCCCATCGGGTCTCGAAGGCTATCCGCCAGACTTCGGAAGTCTTTGAGTGGTCGAGCAAACAACAGCCGCAAGAGAGCAGAGCGTGCCTGCAGCTGGGCCTGGGGAATGACCGAAAGCCCCGAGCACGCCAGCATGGCTCTTAAGACGTTCAATACACAGCCGAGCGTCCCCTTCGGCTGAAAGACATTCTCAAATCTAGACGGAGGAAACCTTTATGTCAGAGCGAAACCCCTTCGCTATTGCACAGCAACAGTTGGATGAAGCTGCTGAGATCATGAGGCTAGATCCGGCGACGCACGAGCTCCTGCGCTGGCCGCTGCGTGAGCTCCACGTTACACTCCCCGTGCGGATGGACGACGGAAGCGTGAAGATCTTCCGGGGCTTCCGCGTACAGTATAATGACGCCCTCGGGCCAACGAAGGGTGGACTCCGATTCCACCCTGAGGAGACTATCAACACGGTGCGCGCCCTGGCGGCCTGGATGACTTGGAAGACGGCGGTCGTCGATCTACCCCTCGGCGGGGGGAAGGGCGGCGTGATCTGCAACCCAAAGGAGATGTCCCAGAGGGAGCTGGAGCGACTAAGCCGGGCCTACATCCGCCAGGTGGGGAGAATCATCGGGGAGGAGACCGACGTGCCTGCCCCTGATGTCTACACCAACCCACAGATTATGGCCTGGATGATGGACGAGTACTCCTTCCTACGCGGCCACAACGTCCCGGGCGTCATCACCGGCAAGCCGATTCCGCTGGGCGGCTCCCGAGGCCGCGGCGATGCCACCGCTCGCGGCGGCATGTACGCCATTCGCGAGGCCGGCGAAGCGCTCGACATCAAGCTAGAGGGTGCGACCGCCGCGGTTCAAGGCTATGGCAACGCGGGTTCCTTCGCCCACAGCCTTGGAGAGGAGCTGCTCGGCCTCAAGGTCGTCGCGGTCTCCGACTCCAGCGGCGGCATCTACAACCCGGAGGGCCTCGACGCCGCCGAGGTGAAGGCGCACAAGCAGGAAACCGGCTCGGTGATCGACTTCCCTGGCGCCGAGACCATCACCAACGATGAGCTTCTCGAGCTCGACGTCACCGTCCTGATCCCGGCAGCGCTTGAGAACCAGATCACGGGAGCCAACGCTGGCGACATCAAGGCTCACATCGTGGCCGAGTTCGCCAACGGCCCCACCACGCCAGAGGCCGACGACATCATGTATGAGAACGGCATCTACGTGATTCCGGACTTCTTGTGCAACGCGGGTGGCGTGACCGTCTCCTACTTCGAGCAGGTGCAGAACGCTTACGACTACTACTGGGAGAAGGAGACCGTCTATCAGCGACTGGATAAGAAGATGACGGCTGCGTTCCACGCGGTGCACGACACAGCACAGCAGTACAACGTGAAGAACCGCATGGGCGCCTACATCGTCGCCGTCGGTCATGTGGCCGAGGCCTGCAAGCTGCGCGGCTGGGTCTAGACAGACGGTCGCTGGCAGGAAGCAAGAAGCGACGACCATGATCGCACGACCTAGATAGTCAAGCCTGGTCAGCACGCCCCAAAGAGCCCCTGCTCATTGGGCAGGGGCTCCATCGTATTTGACGCCATGAGATTCCTGGAGTAAGATACTGCCATACTCCAACTCAGCCCAGTCATTCAAGGAGGCCATGAGATGTACCAGAAAATCGTCCTCGTAGGCTACGTGGGTAGTGATCCCGAGATGAGATACACACCCAGTGGAACGCCGGTCACCAATTTCTCCCTCGCGACCAGCCGCAGATGGACGGATGCCCAGGGAAACCAGCGCGACGAAACCGTCTGGTGGCGCGTCACCGCGTGGCGCAGACAGGCAGAGACCTGCAATGAGTATCTTTCAAAAGGACGCCTTATCTTGGTCGATGGGCGTATAGGCGGTGATAGGCTTCCCCAGAACGATGGATCGACGCAAATCGTACCCCACACGTGGACTGGACAGGATGGCGAGCCGAGGGCACAGTTCGAAATCACCGCCCGCATTGTGAAGTTCTTAGGCCGGGGTACGGCAGCACCGGCGGATATCCCGGGAAGCGTCCCCGTCGAGGAGCCGCCCCAGGAGGAAGAGGAGATTCCGTTCTAATCCGTCCAGGGCCCACAGACCGCCGCGCCTGCACCGGCTGCCCTGCCGCCGCCTCGCGGCGGTCTGCGTTGCCCCCTCTGCCCGTCGACCACCTTCAAACGCAGACGAGCGACGCACATGTCCCTCGCTCGCCAAGCCCCTGTACGCTTGTAACGTCCTGAGGAGGTTCCTCATGAGTGGCAGACCCCCGCGCAAAAAGAAGATCAACATCGAGATGCCTCCCGACATCGAGGCCACCTACGCCAACTTCGCCATGATCACGCACTCGCCGTCCGAGATCATCATCGATTTCGCCCGCGTGCTACCCAACACACCGAAGTCGAAGGTGCACGCTCGCATCGTCACCACGCCGATGCACGCCAAACTCCTCCTAAAAGCGCTGAACGACAACCTGGAGAAGTACGAGGCTCAGTTCGGCGAGATCAAGCTGCCCTCCGGCGGTGGAAATCTGGCCCAACAGTTCTTCGGCGGCGTCAAGCCCCCCCATCCACCTGAGGATGAGTAGCACCCTTATCAGAGGCCACAATGGAGATGTTAGAGACGACAGCGGAGCGCATCCGCGAAGATTTCGAGATCCGGAACGGGGTGCGTGACAGCGCCCTTCACCGCACCCGCGAGTTGATCCGCCTCTGCGGTAATGCCATTCGGGCCAGCCATCGAGATGAGTGGCAAGGGGCACGCGAGCTGCTGGAGCAAGCAGACACCCTGGCGAATGATATTCTAGAAGCGCTACAGCCCTACCCCGACCTTCGACATGCCGGCTACACACGTGATGCGATGAAGGAGCTGGTGGAGGCCCATGCCACGCTGGCACTGGTGAAGGGCGTCCCGATTCCGGAGCCGGAAGAGCTTAACGTGACCTACCCCTCGTACCTCAACGGACTCTGCGAGGCAGCCAGCGAGCTCCGCCGCCGCTCCCTAGACGAGATGCGGCGCGGACACCTCGACGAAGCCGAGCGCCTGCTGGGCCTCATGGACGAGGTCTACGACGTGGTCAACACGTTCGATTTCCCAAAAGCGATCACCGGCGGTCTGCGCCACCGCGTCGATCAGCTGCGCGGCGTCCTGGAACGCACCCGCGGCGACCTGACCAGCAGCCTGAGACAGGATCGTCTAATCCGAGCTCTACGCGACTTTGAGGCGCGAATCGGAAGCACCTGACCGACGCCCCGGGGGATCACCGGCGCCAGTACGATGAGGTAGCTTCCATCCCAGGAACTGGGTAAGAGAGGGCTAATCCTCTCTCCTCCCTCTTACGGTTGCCAGGGTGACGCTGCATTGCTAGGACTCCAGGACGATTCGTCTCTGGCCCGTGTAGACGCGGAAGCTTCGCCGCCTCGTGTAGCCGATCAAGGTGATTCCCCACTCCCGCGCCAGGTCGATCGAAAGAGTGGTCGGCGAGGTTCGTGACACGACCACTGCAATGCCCATGTGGGCCACCTTGCTCACCATCTCCGAACTGATGCGCCCGCTGGTCAGGAGGACGCTGTCCTCCATTGATCGACCCTCCCGCAGACAGCGGCCGGCGATCTTGTCCAGTGTATTGTGTCGCCCGACATCCTCCGCGGTGCAGATCGACGCACCCTCGCCTAATGCAACCAGGGCCCCTGTGTGTACGCCTCCCGCCCGGCGATAGAGTGCAGCCTCATCGGACAATTGCTCCATCAACGCTGTCACTTGTCCTGGCGTCACGACAAGATCGGACTTGACCTTGTGCTCCACGCTTCTTATGTCTTCAAACGTCGTCCCGCCGGAACAACCGGAGGTGATGGAGCGCACGAGCGGCGCCTCGATATCGTACGTCAGCCAGATATCCACGCCCTCCCCGCCGCTGCAAAGCTCGATAACGGCCACGTCATCTAACGATTTAATCAAGCCTTCGTTGAAGAGGAACCCCAGGGCGAGATCCTTCAGGTTCGTCGGCGTGCACATCAGCCTGACCAGCGCCTGACCATTGACGCTCAGGGTGATCACGGCCTCGGCCGGCACGACGCCACGAACCGACCGGCTCTCGGTGTCGTAGAAGCCGGTGTACGTAACGCGACGTGCTCCCGTTTCAGCCACGTTTGACCCGTTCCAGGACATCTAACGCCCGCTCCGCCACAGCCTTGGCCGTGAATCCGAACGTCTCCATCAGAGCCTTGTACGGTGCCGAAGCACCGAACCGCTCTATGCCGATCATCGCGCCTTCCGGTCCCACGTACCGATCCCAGCCCAGGGGCATGGCCGCCTCCACTGCCACACGAGCTGTGATCTCGGGTGGAAGAACTCGGTTTCGATAGGATTCGGGTTGAGCGTCGAAGCGTCTCCAGGATGGCATTGACACGACGCGCGCCCGTACCCCTCGCTCAGCGAGGATCTCTTGAGCCTCAATCGCCAGATAGACCTCCGAGCCCGTGGCCATGATAATCAACTCCGGCGGATCATCGGGGGCCTCGCTGATCACGTAGGCACCCCGCGCCAGGTTATGCGCACCGGCCAGCTCGCTTCGCTCCAGGATGGGCAGAGCCTGTCTCGTGAGCACCAGACCGGTAGGGCCATCTCGCCGTTCCAGAGCCACCCGCCAGGCTGCCGCGGTCTCATTGGCGTCGCTCGGTCGGATGACGTCCAGGTTTGGAATAGCTCTCAAGCTGGCCAGGTGCTCCACCGGCTGATGAGTTGGACCGTCCTCGCCTATCCATACTGAGTCGTGCGTCCAGACGTAGATGATGTGAAGGTCCATTATGGCGGCCAATCGTATGGGAGGGCGCATGTAATCGGTGAAGACAAGGAACGTCCCGCCGTAGGGGATCATTCCCCCGTGAAGCGCCATCCCATTGAGAACAGCGCCCATCGCGTGCTCACGGACGCCGAAGTGGAGATTCCGTCCAGCGGGGGTCTCCTTCTGAAAAGCGTCGTAGCCGCTGAGCATGGTCTTGTTCGAAGGGGCCAAATCGGCCGAGCCGCCAACGAGCGTGGGAAGATGATCGGCGATAGCGTTGAGCACCGCGCCGGATGCCTTTCTCGTCGCCAGCGGGCCGTCCTCGGGGGCGAAGGTCGGCAGGGCACTCTGCCAGCCGTCCGGCACGTCGCCGGCCCACAGGCTCTCGAGAAGCGCCGCATCATCGGCATACGACTCAGCATACTGATCGAACATAGCCTGCCACCGGCTCTGAGCGCGCCGCCCATCATCGACAGCCCGGCGGAAGACGTCGAGGACCTCGTCTGGAATGAGAAATTGGGAGTCGGGAGGCCATCCCAGACGCTCCTTCGTCTTTCGAACCTCCTCCTCCCCCAAGGGCGCGCCGTGAGCGGCGGCGTCATCCTGCTTCGTGGGGCTTCCGTAGGCAATATGGGTTTTACAGACAATCAACGAAGGCCGTTCGGTCTCCTCCTGTGCGGCGGTGATCGCCTCCTCGACCGCGTCCAGATCGTGTCCGTCGATCTCCTGCACGAACCAGCCGTATGCGCGGAAACGGTCAGGCACATGCTCGGTGAACGTGAGGTCTGTTGAGCCCTCAATGGAGATATCATTGTCGTCATACAGGTAGATCAGCTTCCCCAAGCCCAGGTGTCCGGCCAACGAGGCTGCCTCGTGACTGATCCCCTCCATCAGGTCACCGTCGGAGACGATGGCGTATGTGTCATGATCAAAGATGGGAAAGCCGGGCCGATTGAAAGTTGCGGCCAGGAAGCGCTCGGCCATCGCCAAGCCTACGCCATTGGCGAACCCCTGCCCCAAGGGGCCGGTGGTCGTCTCCACACCTGGCGTGAGCCCATATTCAGGATGCCCCGGCGTACGGCTACCTAGCTGACGGAAGGCTTTGAGTTCCTCCAGCGGCAGATCGTAGCCGGTCAGATGGAGCAGACTATAGAGCAGCATAGAGCCGTGTCCGGCCGAAAGGACGAATCGATCCCGGTTGGCCCAGCCGGGGTCGTGTGGGTTATGCTTCCTGAAGCGCGTCCAGAGGACGTACGCGGCATCGGCCATGCCCATAGGCATACCGGGATGACCAGAGTCAGCGCTCTGGACGGCATCCATGGCCAGCGTGCGAAGCGTGTTCACGCAACGTTCATCTAGATCGGTGCTCACCGTGATCTCCTTTCCTGCGGAATCTCAAGCAACCATGAAGGTGAATTGTACTCATAAGAATCTCCTTGGCAAGGAAGTCAGTCACGCCGGCAGGAGCAAGGGTTCTAGCAATGGATTCCCGGTTGCTAACCCGGCAAAGCGTGGTATAATTCCCGGTCGTCGTTGTGGAGCATACATAAACTGCCTACTGATCCGAACACGTACGACCAGACGGCTCTGGGCACTCTTTCGAGAAGCTCTTAGAGGGTCGCGGCCGGATCAGCGGAGATCGCCGTCATCTATTGCGGGAAACTTGATCATGGACCTTATAGATTCGCTAAATCGTCAGCTAGAACGAAACCCTAACATCCCTGAGTTGCGCCCGGGCGACACAGTCAAGGTATTCGTGCGCATCGTCGAAGGTGAGCGCGAGCGCGTGCAGGCCTTCCAAGGCACGGTCATTCGCGTCCGAGGGCATGGAGCGAGCGCCACATTCACCGTGCGGCGGATCGCGTCTCACGGCATCGGCGTGGAACGAACTTTCCTGCTACATTCGCCCCGTGTGGACAGGGTAGAGGTATTGCGGCGAGCCCACGCCCGCCGCGCAAGGCTCTACTATCTGCGAGAGCGGAAGGGGAAGGCAGCACGGCTGCGGGAAAAACGAGCTTAGCGGCCGTCTCTCTCCCCTCTATCTGGGATGACGGGCGTAGGGGGTTTCCTACGCCTCTTTTTGTGTTCTATCTTCGTTGGATCGGCGTTGACGATCCACGCTAGTAGCCTACCGGCCCAACAATGAGTTCTCCCGTCATCGGTATCACGGGCTATGCTGATCGATCCGCCCGCCCACCGAACATCCCTACCTTCTCCCTGGCGCGGACCTACGTTCGGGCGGTGATAGCGGGCGGCGGCGCGCCTGTGATCCTTCCACCCTATCTGGAGCCCCCGCTCCTACGTGCAGCATTCGATGGTATCGATGGGTTGATCCTGTCGGGTGGGGGCGATATTCACCCCTCGGCATTCGGGGAAAGGGACAGCGGCCTCCTGTGGCGTGTCGACCAGAAGCGAGACCGGACGGAGCTTTCACTGGCGCGCTGGGCTCTCGCCGAGAACCTCCCGGTGCTGGCCATCTGTCGAGGCATTCAAGCGCTTAACGTCGCTGACGGTGGCACCCTGATCCAGGACATCCCCACGCATGTTACGGATGCCCTGTCTCATAGTTGCGTCGCCGGTCGTCCGCTCCCGAAGATCGCTCATACAGTCGACGTGAAGCCGGGTACACGACTGGCCGCCCTGATTGGGTCCGGGCGCGTTGACGTGAACAGCGCCCACCATCAGGCCGTAGAAACCGTCGGAGATGATCTGCTGGTCACCGCACGAGCGCCCGACGGCGTCGTGGAGGGTCTAGAAGCCTCTGATCATCCCTTCTGCATCGGCGTACAATGGCATCCTGAAGTGATGATCGAGGTGGCTCCCCGTATGCGTCGACTCTTCGAGGGACTCGTCGAAGCAGCTCGGACGTAATGCGCAGGCATCTCTGGCTCGTCATCGCGCTGCTGCTCGCAGCGTGCAGAGCACCATCCGCTCCACCCAGAGAGGCGACAGAGACACCCTCCTCCAGGCCGACGACGCCCTCTCCACCTCCATCGCCGACGCCAACGACACCCGCGACTGCCACGCCCACGCCCACAGCCTCTCCCTCGCCCACCATCATCCCAACCCCCTCCAAGAGCCCGACGGTCACACCAGCCCCTCGCACGACGGACGAGTCCTGGGTTGAACCACCTTCTCGCCCTATGCCTCGCACCAGCACCAACACCGAGGTACCTCGGCGGGTGCCCAACGCGCTGCGATGCTTCTGGGTCGTTGATACGGCGACCGGCGGGCGCCGCGAGATCACAGCTCGCCTCCGCACGCAGACGGAGCATGCAGCTATGTGGGTTGAAGAGGGCGTGTGGCACGACGTACGGCAGCTAGAGAGAGCTGCAGAGGTTTTCGAGACGGACGTCTACGCCAGGATCCGTGCTGCTTTCGGCTCGGAGTGGACACCCGGGATCGACGGAGATCCTCGCATCAGCATCTTGCATGCAAACGGCCTGGGACAGGATGTCCTCGGCTACACATCGAGTCTCGATGAGTATCCCAGCGACGTGTACCCTCTTTCCAATCAAGCGGAGATGATAACCGTGAACCTCGAGGTCGTCGATATCGGATCCCCCAGCTACAACGCCATGCTGGCCCGAGAGCTCCTGCGTCTCATCCAGTGGCATCAGGATCGCAACGAGGAGCGCTGGGTGAGGGAAGGGCTGGCCGAGCTGGCCGCCGCTATGATTGGATCGGATACGAATGGACTCCACGAGGCTTATCTGGAGCGGGTGGATACCTCGCTCACCGCCTGGGCAGACGACGACAGCCATCGAGGAGCCGCGCATCTCTTCATGGCCTACTTTCGGCAACGATTCGGTGATGACGGCACACGCGCCTTGACCACCGAGCCCGCCAATGGCGTCAGGGGATTCGAGGCCGTACTCCAGAAGCTAGAAGCTGGATTGACCTTCGACGACCTGTTCGCCGACTGGCTGGTCGCCAACTACCTCGATAGCGTCTCGGAGGCGAAGGAGACTCAGTATACCTATCTGGATCTCGATCTAGCTCAGCCGACGGCCTCCGCCATCTACGACACCTACCCGGTGAAGACCGAGGCATCGGTGCATCAGTTCGGGGCCGACTACATCGTCCTGCGAGGCGAAGGAGAGGTCATCGTCCAGTTTACGGGACAGACGGAGTCCCCGCTTCTGAGTGGAATGCCCGACACCGGGGGCCAGGTCTGGTGGTCAAACCGCGCTGACGAGTCTCTGACGTCCCTCACCGGTCGATTCGATCTCCGTGACGTTGAGCAAGCCACGCTCACCTACCGCGCCTGGTACGACATCGAACCTCACTACGACTACGCAACCTTGGAGGTCAGCGCCGACAGCGGCAAGCAGTGGCAGATCCTCCGCACGCCCTCTGGGACAGACGCCGATCCGCACGGCAACAACCCAGGCTGGGGATACACCGGCGAGAGCCCCGGTTGGATCCGAGAAGAAATCGATATCTCGGGCTACGTTGGAGGCGAGATCCTGGTCCGCTTCTCCTATCTCACTGACGCGACGATCACCGGAGAAGGCCTCTTACTCGACGACATCTCCCTACCTGAAGACGAGGAGGACCATGAGCAGGGAGAGGTCGAAACGAGTAGGTGGAGCGCCCAGGGCTTTGTCCGGACGGACGGGCTGGTGCCGCAGGACTACGTAGCCATCCTCATCAGCGAGAAGCAGGACATCACGATCGAGAGGCTGCCTCTGGCAGAGGATCGAAGCGCAGCGTGGACCGTCCCTTTGGGCAGCGGAGGTCTACAGGAAGCGGTGCTGATCCTGTCGGCGATGGCCCCCCAGACCCGCCAGCCAGCCCCGTACCAGCTGACGATCAGCCGCTAGCCGGCGAATGACCCCGCCAGCCCGGGCACAGGTGAGAGCAGCTTGCCCCTGGGGAGCCCCTCGGCGCACAGATCAGCGAAGCGCCAGCGATCAGACGACGAGACCGAGATCGCGTCAGATGATTCGCGCTACAAGCCCTTTGGACAGAGCTCAGAGCAACGTGGAAACCTATGATTGGGTCTCCTGAAGGAAGCTCGCGAACCCGTCCCCGGGTGATGGATGGGGCAGCACCTGGGCGGTCGCCGCCCAGGCGCCCCGAGGACGGGGCTCGGGTCGACGCGGTCATCGGGTCGACGCGGTCATCGGGTCGACGCAGTCACCGGGTCGACGCAGTCACCGGGTCGACGCAGTCACCGGGGCATCTTTTTTTAGTAGAGCCCTGATTGGGTCTCCTGAAAGAAGCTCGCGAACCCGTCCCTGGGCTGGCAAATCGCCCCGAGACGGGGCTCAGAGCACCTTTCTTCAGTAGAGCCCTGATTAGATCCGCGAAACGGCACTAGCTGCGCTTCGGCGTCGACTCGATGGTCAGGGACTCACCGGTCTTGAACGCCTCGAGTTGATTCTCCAGTTCGGCCCGGCGAGCGGCGGCTGCCTTCTCCCCTTCCTCCACCAGCTCATCGACCCGGGCCCGAATCCGCTCCTGAAGCTCGCCGCCGCTTTGCGGGGCCAACAGCAACCCGGCTGCTGCACCAATCAGGCCACCCACAAAGAAACCAGCTAGGAAATTGAGCACTTTACGCACCGTATTGACCTCCCCAAGCACTCGATGGATCAGCTATTCAAGTCACGAGAACACTGTGTCCTATTATACAACAGTCCGGCCCATGGCAAAAGCCTCGACGTACGTTCATCCACGGCTTTATGATTCTCAAGGGGGCCAAGGTGATGGCTGACGATGTCACCTGGGCACTTAGAAACCTCGCCTCGCTGCCCAGGCTGGCTTCAAACTGCGTCTTTGCCCGCTTTTCGAGGTCTCTGTGCACGTGCCGGTCACCTCAACGTCGAGAATGATAAGACCCCAAAAACCGTCATGCGTCAAGTAGCGCAAAGTAGTAAGTGATACTATAATGGGTGGATAGGACATAGCTCTTTACTTGTAGTCTATGAAACACGAGGAGTGCTGACGCTGTGCGATACTTGGTCATATCCGACATTCACGCCAATCTAGCGGCTTTGGAGACCGTACTCGAGGATGCGCCCGATTTCGACGAGCTGTGGTGTCTCGGCGATCTGGTGGGGTACGGGCCTAAGCCGAACGAGTGCATTGAGCGGGTTCGAAGTTTCTCCCACACCAGCCTGGCAGGGAACCACGACTGGGCGGCCTTGGGCAAGCTGGATCTGAGCAGCTTCAACGCCGTCGCCCGTGCCGCAAACGAGTGGACGCGGCAGCAACTGACACCGAGTTCGCGAACCTACCTGAACGGGCTTCATCCCAGCTTGCAGCAGGGGGACTTCGCACTGGCGCACGCCAGCCCGCGCGAACCGATATGGGAGTATATCATGGACGCCAACACCGCGTACCGGAACTTCGATTACTTCTCCACCCCCTTCTGCCTGGTGGGCCATACGCACGTGCCGGCCCTCTTCGAGCTTGACGAAGAACACCAACGGTGCCGGTCGCTGCTACCCCCGCCGCCCGAACCGGTGGAGCTTGGACGACGCCGAGCGATTATCAATCCGGGCAGCGTGGGGCAACCTCGCGACGGCAACCCCCACGCCAGCTACGCGCTCCTCGATACCGACGAGATGTCCTGGACGTTCCATCGCGTGGCCTACCCGATTGCGATCACTCAGGAGCGCATGCGCGCCAGAGGCCTCCCTCGGCGCTTGATCAACCGTCTGGAGATTGGACGATAGCCCGGAACTTTTGAGCTTACTCTGACGTCTATACGACAACGAGCTGCTTGCAGCTACGGCATAGGAGAGACGAGCGTTCGCCATGAGCCGCATAGGCATTAAGTAGAGGAGGAGACAATGGGTAAGAGAATGGCATACGGTATGGTTGCTGCGCTTCTGACACTGGTGACCATGGGCTGTGCTGCGGGGGCAATGCCCACACCAGGAGTCATGGAAGAAAGGTCAGAAGCCCCGGCGGCGATGTCCACCCAGGCACCCGCGGCACCGGCAGCAGATTCGGCGGAGAGCGAATCAGGAGGCCGAGCTGGCACCGGAGCGGCCGCTGAGCGACTCATCATCCGCAACGCCAGCCTCGACATTGTTGCGCGCGACACCGAGGCCATGGTGGAGGAGATCGGCGCGCTGGCTGACGAATTGGGTGGTTACGTCATCGAGTCGAACCTCTCCGAGTACCAGGAGGGCATGCGGGCATATCTCCGGCTCCGTGTACCAGGGGAGAAGCTCGACCCGGCGCTGGATCGCATCCGCGAGATTGCTATGGAGGTGCGGCGCGAGAGCATGTCGGGTCAGGACGTGACCGACGAGTACGTTGACCTCCAGTCCCGCCTGCGCCATCTGGAGGCGACTGAAGAGCGCCTTTTGGCGTTTATGGAGGACGCCGAGGACACGGAGGCCGCCCTAGAGGTCTACGACCGCCTGCAGGGCATCCAGGCCCAGATCGAGCAGACGAAGGGCCGTATGCAATACCTGGAGCAATCGGCGGCGATGGCCACCATCACGCTCGACATCACCCCCAGCGAACTGGCACAGCCGATCCAGGTAGGTAAATGGCGCCCGCAGGGGACACTGCGCAACGCCTTCGAGTCCTTGATCGAGGTACTCCAATTCTTGGTTGACGCCTTGATCGTCATTGTCGTGCTCATTGTTCCCATCCTGGTCATCATAGCCCTGCCGCTGGTCGGGTTCTTCTTCCTGGTCCGCAGGATCGTGCGTCGGCGACGGAGGGCCAAACAAGAGGAAGCCTCATGAAACCTGCGCTCTATCCTGTCCCGGTCCTGGTCGTCGCGGTTTTCCTTCTGATCCGAGCGGAGATCCTCGAGAAGCGACGGCAGGTCTTCATCATCAAGCCCGCCGCCACGCTGCTGGTGATCGCGGCAGCGCTTCTGTCGCTTCGGGAGCCGACCTGGAACACGACCTACACCGTTGGCGTGTTCGTGGGGCTGCTGTTCTCCCTTGGCGGGGACGTGGCGCTTATGTTTGACGAAAACCGTACCGCCTTCACGGTGGGCCTCGGTCTGTTCCTGCTGGCTCACGTCGCCTATGCGGTGGTTTTCACCGTGCTGGGGCGCTTCTCCGCCTGGGACGCACTCTCGCTCTCGCTGCTCCTGGCAGCCGGGGTCGGGTTCTACACCTTGATCGAGGCCAACCTCGGGAAGCTGCGCATGCCGGTGATCGCCTACATGCTGGTCATCTCCGTGATGGTCAGCCGGGCCGCCTCAACGTTGGTCAGCCCGGTCTTCAGCTCCGGGCAAGCTGTGATGGTCACCGCCGGTGCCGTTCTGTTCTACATCTCGGACGTCATCCTGGCAGCCAATCGGTTCTGGCAACCCTGGCGATACCATCGCTTCAGTCTGGCGTTCTACTACGGCGGGCAGCTGCTCATCGCCCTGGCGGCCAGCTATTTTGGCTGAGCAGGTGTGACATCTGACACGGAAAGGACCGTTATGGAAAAGCAGATCAATGGCGACGATGTAAGACGTTTTGCAGACGCGTTCGACACTGAGCCCAAGAACCGGCTCGCGCTGAACGCGGTCACGAAGAATGGAGTTGGAGCGGTCGCCTTGAACCGGGCGGTGGTGAGCCAGGTCGACCATACGTACTCCGAGCTGATCAAGACGCCCAAGGCCACCCATCAGAAGAAGAGCGGGCGCTGCTGGCTCTTCGCCGGTCTCAACACGCTGCGACTCGAGGCGATGGAGACGATGGACCTGGAGGCTTTCGAGCTTTCGCAGGCCCATCTGATGTTCTGGGACAAGCTGGAGAAAGCGAACTACTTCCTGGAGTCGATCATTGAGACGCGGGACGAGCCCCTGGACGGGCGGCTGGTGATGTGGCTTCTCGCCAACCCCCTTGCCGACGGTGGGCAGTGGGACATGTTCAGCAACCTGGTGAAGAAATACGGGGTGGTGCCGAAGTCCGTGATGCCGGAGACGGAGAGCAGCAGCAAGTCAAGGCCGATGAACGCGCTGCTCGTGGCCCGGCTGCGAGAGGACGCCAAGGTTCTGCGGGAGATGGGCGAAGAGGGCGCCTCCGTCAAGGCTATGCGGGAGAGGAAGGGAGAGATGATGGAGGTGTTCTACCGGATGCTCTCCATCCATCTGGGCAAACCGCCAGACAGTTTCTTCTGGGAGTGGCGCGACAAGGATGAGGCTTTTCATCGCCACGGCGAGATCACGCCAGTGGCGTTCTTCGAGACCTACGTGGGCTCTGACCTGGACGACAAGGTCTGCTTGATCAACGCCCCCACCGCAGACAAGCCTTACGAGAAGCTCTACACGGTGCAGTACCTGGGCAACGTGGTCGACGGGGAGATCGTCCGCTACCTGAACGTCGACATCGACACGTTGAAGAAGGCGGCCGTCGATATGATCCGTGACGGTCGAGCGGTCTGGTTCGGCTGTGACGTAGGCAAGTGGCTGGAGCGCGAGATGGGCATCATGGACCCGGCGATCTACGATTACGAGCTCGTCTACGGCACCAGGTTCGAGCTGGACAAAGCCGGGCGGCTCGATTACGGGCACAGCCGCATGACGCACGCCATGGTGCTCACCGGTGTCGACCTCGACGACGCCGGGCATGCGATGAAGTGGCGTGTCGAGAACAGCTGGGGCACCGATCTGGGCGATGACGGATACATGCTGATGACGGACGCGTGGTTCGATGCGTTTGTCTACGAGCTGACCGTGAGCAAGGCGTATCTCTCGCCCGACCTGCTGGCGGTGCTGGATACCGAGCCCATCGTGCTGCCGCCCTGGGACCCCATGGGAGCGTTGGCCCGGTCTGACTAGCACGACAACGTGGGTTTCGCCGGCCAAGGACTTCCGACGTCTGGCGGATGGCGGGTGTCGCTACGCTTACGGCGGTCACCAATTGAGACCCGATTGGGCTTGCTGATGGCGGCAACCTGCGCCTTGAAACGCCACGGGTCGACGCGGTCACCGGGTCGACGCAGTCACCGGGTCGACGCGGTCACCGATGAAGACTTCGGA
>CAYQZG010000019.1:9530-39488 GCA_964421785.1 uncultured Anaerolineales bacterium | reverse complement strand
GCGAGTTATAAGACCAAAGACACAAAGACACGTGGACATTCGATAAAATTTTAGAGCAAGGAGATGACGGGGGAGATATGAAGGTAAAAATAAGGGAAATCGTAGGAGCGCAATCTGCACAGGCGGGCCAACCGTCTCCGCTCGGGCGCATCCTGAACGCGCCCGTGAGCAAGGCCAAAACGGCCTACAGGATCGTGAGGCTCAAGCGCGAAGTGCTCGGCGTCCTTGACGACTACAACCAGGCGCGGTCGGATGCGATAGAGAGGCACGGTGCTACGCCTGTTGATCCATCAGGCAAACCCGTGGAAGATAGGCGCGTGGCAAGCCGGTATATGTTTTGGCAACGGGATCAGGACGGCGATCTCGTGCAAGGCCAGGACGGCAACTACGTAGAAGACAAAGCGGCGGCGGAGGCGTTCGCCGCAGAGATTGACGATCTGCTCGACGCCGTAGAGGAGATAACGCGTTACCTCAACGAGCACGACCACGGTGAGATCAACGACGCGCTCGACCGACCGCTGACGGCGAACGAGATCGACGCCACGGCTTGGCTGTGGGAGGGGTTGCGCGAGCTCTACGAGGTGGAATAGAGCCGCTAGAGCCGCCAGTTATCGGCGGGGCTGGCGCGGCGGTGGGCGGCCTCGGTGTCGACGTCGGCGATGGCGAGGTATCGGCGCACCATTTCCAGCGACGAGCGCCGGTGAAGATCACCAGAAGCCCCCGCCCACCCGGGCGGGGGCTTTTTTGTTTGCGTAGCCTGAATCCGCAGAGCGAGATGGGAAAACACCAGTTTTTAGTTGGAGGACCACCATTTGCCGTGTCTCGATTTCGTTTGATAACCAATCTGAAAAGTTTTTCATAGTAATCCTATTGTAAACTAATTTACCGTAATTGTGTTGCGAATGTGGTCAATCTCTTGACAACCGTTGTAAAATCTGCTATACTGTAAGCATACTACGGAATCGGTAAACTTGATTTCAAGGAGGTCATATGTCAACTGATTACAAGGTCACTGGTATTTCATTCCAACCGGATGAGCTAGCAGGTTTGGATGATCTGGCAGACAAATACGGCTGCTCGCGATCTGCGATGATCAGACGCATTATGCGTGAGTGGCAAGCATCTGAAAAATTGCGCTTCGTTGCTCAGGCGCACACGCTGGGAATGATCACCACCGAGGATGCGCTCCAGCGCGTGATCGACGTCACGGCGGATATGCCGCTAGCGATTCACGTGATCGGAGACAATGATGACAGCAGTGCGTGAATTCTCGCGCGCATACGTCGAGAGGAATCTGACGATGGCTGAGGAGCGGATGCGTATGTATCAGGCTGTGAAAATGCGCCACGGCGCGCTCACGCCCCAGGCCGAGCAAATGCTGGTGCGCACTGAGCGCGACGTGGCGTTCTGGCGTCGGATCCAGTCGGAGTTGGGAGCGACGTGCCACAATCGAGATGCGTGACGGGTACGCGCAATGGTTCGAGGACCACGGTATACCGGTCTACATCCACCAGCAGGAGCGGTCGAGCAGTGGTTCGGATTTACGCTGGATGAATGGAGCCGGATGAAGGACAGCCGTGTGAAATTCATCGTCAATCGCTGACCGCTCATCGATGCGCGGATGATGAGAAGTGATTGCGTGGACTACCTCAAATCCCGCGGATTGCCAGTACCGCCGAAATCCGCTTGTGTGTGCTGCCCATACCGTTCGGCGTCTGAGTGGCTGGAAATGCGCGAGAACGCACCGGACGAGTGGCGCGAGGTTTGCGAGTTCGATGAGGCGAACCGCCACAACCCGCTGGCTGAACGTGGTGGGAGCAATGCAGATGAGTTGTATATCTACAAGCACGGCGTCGCGCTGGCGAATGCCGACCTTGAGGCGGACGCTGAACGGGAGAGAAAAAGCACGGCGTTTCAAATCCCGCTGATTTGCGGCGATGGTCCGTGTTGGTCTTAGGTTCTGAGTAGGAATTTTATCGGAGGGACGATTAGTGAGGAGGTTGAAAATGGATAACAATATCCGCAGACACATCGAATTGCTCAACAATCGCTACAATGGTGACTTCGATCTTATCCAGGGCGGCCCTGACGTAACCTGGGCGGACAAACAGCTGCTTGACATCATCGAATTGCTGGAGGAGCGGGTAAGCCTGTTGGAAAGCAGATTTGAGGAAAAACAGGAGATCGACCTGGAATCAATCAATGAGCAACGTCCAGGCAAAATTGACAGGCAATTGTTTATGGATCTGATCAATGAGCTCTCTGTAGAATTAGCATTTATTATAGAGGAGGAAGATCGGGATCAATGGCTCTCGTATCTGCTAGAATGTTTTGAAGCCGAATGCGGGGATGGCATTTTGGAAATCATCGCGGACATCGTTGAGGAGAGGCTGGAAAACAAGATATGGTGAGGTGAGACGGGCGTGATCTGTAATTGCTGGCGTAGCTCAATTGGCAGAGCGGCGCACCTGTAATGCGCTCGGCAGTGGTTCGAGTCCACTCGCCAGCTTTGGGAACCGAGTAGGATTTATCGGAGGGGCATATGAGCACAAAAATTGAATGGACAGACGAAACCTGGAATCCGGTAACGGGCTGCACAAAAGTGAGCCGCGGTTGTGCTCACTGCTATGCTGAGCGAATGGCGCGGCGGCTGGCTGGACGATTCGGTTATCCAGAAGCGCCGAATCACTTTGACGTGACGTTACAGCCTGATCGACTGGAAGAACCGTTGCACTGGCGCAAACCGCGCAGGGTGTTTGTGTGCTCTATGAGCGATTTGTTTCACGATGATGTGCCAAAAGATTTCATTTGGAGGGTCATCGAGATGGGCTGGAGAGCTAAGCAGCACATTTTCCAGATTCTCACCAAGCGCCCAGAGCGAATGCTTGACGTGCTGACGCACTCAATGTGGTGGGTAAACGATACACCGCAGAACATCTGGCTTGGCGTAAGCGCGGAGAACCAGAAAGCCGCCGATGAGCGCATACCGCTGTTGCTCCAATGCCCGGCGGCGGTGAGGCTCGTGAGTATTGAGCCGATGCTGGAGCGAATTGATTTACGCCATATTCAGAAATCAAACCTTGTGGAGATTGATGCTTTAACGGGCAATCACGGGGTAAAGCGTCCATTATCCGGTAAAAGCAATGCCAAGCTAGACTGGGTCATCGTAGGCGGAGAATCCGGGCCCGGTGCACGCCCGATGCACCCGGATTGGGTGCGTGACATTCGTGACCAGTGCAATGATTGGGGTGTATCATTTTTCCTAAAACAGCGTGGGGAATGGTTACCCATTGCGCGGGCGTCTGATGATTGGAGAACTGATCAACCAAGCCAATTTTGCGCTTTTGGTGGACTTGTCTTTCATCGCGTCGGCAAAAAACGAGCTGGCCGTCTGCTCGACGGTCGCGAATGGAACGAGATGCCGCAGGAATTGATATGATTGCTATCAATCTCGTAGATTTAGCGACATTCAGGCGTGATAACCCTATCATCTCATCAATACTATTCAATCCCAGTTTGTTTGGTGATGTGATAGAGATTGGTAATAGGTTCGATGACTTCGCACTCCCGTTTCTCGATGGTGATGTTGGGATGAATGCAGCGCTGATTTTGATTGAAAAATATCTCAGGTTGCGCCCTGTGCGGATTTACGAACGATCCGGGAGCGGATGGCGGTATTTCCGCTCCGAGTAGGAATTTTATCGGAGGATCAAAATGTACCGTAACCTTAAGCGTGGAAGCAATCGGGAGGTGTTACAGTGAAAAGTCATTGTGATCAATGCGGTGAAGAAGCGGTATATCATTTGTGTGCGCAATGCAGCAAAGAATTAAGCGAAATGCTGATTGCGGCGGAACCAGTGCACCCGCAAATTTGGTGCAGGGCGTGCGAACGGTGGTTCCCATCGAATGATTGTTACATCACATTTTCACCGGGATATTTTGCTGGCATCATTTGCCCGCACTGCAATGCAATGTGGGACATATCTATTGAGTATAAGGAGGAGGAATATGAATGGGAATTAAAATGACTTACTATTTTTCAGGCATAGACCGCACATCGTTTATCGAGTTGCTGGCCCGCGAGGGGGCAGCAGGGATGGTCAACGCTACCGTAGCCACACAACCGGCGATGAAAGCGGCCTACCGGCGTTTCCCGGAGGTCCCGTTGGCCCTAGACAGCGGCGCGTTTCAGGGTGTGGATGACGTCGTTTGGTATGCGTCGGTCGTCCACGAGATCGGAGACCGGTTTGATTGGGTTGCTAACCTGGACGTGATTGGCGACCAGGAGACCAGCGACCGCAACTGGCGACGGCTGCACGAGGAGATGGACTGCACGCCGCTATGGATCTATCAAGTAGAAGGCGGCGCGTCCTTGGGACGTCTAGAAAACGAGGTTGGATGCAAGGGGCGCGTCGGTATCGGAGGATTAGTGCCGATTATTAAGCGCAACGTTAACGAGGCGCTGTATTTGATCGAGTCGATTGGCAAGATCCTATCACCCTGGGGCAAGGCGCATTTTTTCGGCGTTGGGACGCCTCGCATTCTCGCCGAGTTTGGCCGAGAGCCGTGGTTTGCCTCAGCGGACTCGCAGGCTTGGTTGTGTGGATTCAAGTGCCGTGAGCTATTAACGCGAGACGGCGCACGAATGAAATGTGATCGAGCCGGTCTGGAGCTATCGCGCCAGGAATGCGCGGCGCAAAACATCCGACAAACGCATCGTTGGCTATCAGGTGAGACAATACAGTTTTCATTGTTGAGCTGAGGCGGATAGTATTAACAGGGGGACAAATGTACACATTATCAATTTTGAATCAGAAGGGCGGGGTGGGCAAGACCACCACCGCCGTCACGCTGGCCCACGGGCTGGCACTGGAGGGCGCTTCGGTCCTGATCGTGGATTTGGACGCTCAGGGAAATGTCGCAGATTGCCTGGGAATGGAGAAGCAAGGCGACCTGTACAAGGTTTTGGTCGAGGACCGGCGGGTCGTCCAATACGCACGGGAGGGCCTCGACGCAATCCTATCGGACAAGACGACGGTCAAGGCAAAGAAGATCGTCGTCGGCGAGGCGTTCAGCGAGTACGCGATCCGCAACGCGCTGCGGCGATTCCTGGCATACGACGTCGCGATCATCGACGTCGCGCCAGGCGTTGACGTGTTGCAGGTCGGCGCGATGGTGGCGTCTGACGGGTTCGTCATCCCGGTGGCGCTTGATCACCTGGCGGTGGTCGGCGCGGCGGACGCCCTGGCGAGTTTCGCGTCGCTCAAACAGATGGACCTCGGCGGGAAATTCCTGGGCGTGCTCCCCACGTTCTGGGAGCGGGCGACGAGAGAGAGCCACGAGCAATTGGTCGCGCTATCCAAGCAGTTTGGGCGTTGGGTGTGGCCGCCGATCCCGAAGGATACTAAGGTCCGGGAGGCCCCGGCGCACGGTGAAACGATCTGGGAGTACGCGCCAGATACGCGGGCCGTCGTCGGTGTGGAGATCGATGGTGTGATGAGGGGCGGGTACGCGCAGGCGGCACGGCGTCTCCAGGAGGAGATCAATGACCAGACGGGGAGTTAGCCTCGACCCGGCCGTCACATCCATCCTGGGCGACGGCGACCGTCGACAGCAACGGCGCTCGATGACGGCAAAGGAGCGGTACGACGCCAAGCGGGTGCGAGCCACATACGACATCGAGATGTGGCTCAGGGATGCCGTCAAGCGCGAGGCCGACCGTCTGGGAACAAGCGCGAGCCAGTTGGCAACGCTGCTAATTGCTCAGGCGTTGGGAGAGTACGTCAGCGGAGAGGGCGAGATGGTCGATTTTGTGTATCAGTCAAAACGCCCACGACCGGACGCCCTGCGGATCGAGTGCGACCTGGTGATACCAGATAGACTCCGCGCGCTCGTCACAGATAACGACACCGTATAACGACACCGTATAACGACACCGTTGCAGTTATACGACACCGTATAACGACACCGTATAACGACACCGTATAACGACGCCGAATGGGGTTACAGAAGGCACTTTTTAGGCGTTTCCGGCGGGGAAACGTGTAATCGGTCGATTTGGCACAAACGTGCCTTAAAGAAAAAACTAGGGGGTTTTGTGATGAACTATCTGACTATAATCGTTACATTGTTGATTGTCTTCGGGCTGGCAATTGGTTGTCTGGCGCTAGCGGGGGCAGCAGTCCCTACCGACACTGCGATTACGCCAACGCCAAGACCTGCTACCACTCACGCTGAGGCTGAGGCGGAGGCGCGAGCGCTAGAGGCACAGGAGGCCATAGAGCGCGCCCGCGCTGAGCAGATTCGCGCCGAGGGTGAGAAGGTCCGCGCTGAGGCGTCGGCAGACGTAGAGCGGGCACTGGGCGAATCCGCCGCCCGTGCCATCGACAGACAGGGACGTCTCCTCACGGCCTACATCGTCGCGGGGCAGGGCAAACTGTTCGGGATCGGCGTTTTGGTAGGCGTTGCCCTGGCCGTCGTAGGAATTGCAGTATCGGTCGAATACGGCAAGGTCAAAGCGGCGGCGGAGACCGATGGGGGTGATGAATGAATTGCCCTCATTGCGGAAAACGGATTGACTGGAGCAACTGGCAAAAGCGGGAATACACGACCTTCGCCGCTGGGGGGATGGCGATCCCGGCCGGTGCGGAGTACGAGCGCCGCCGCCCGGCGCGGGATGCGAATCTCGAATCGGACGTGTTCAGCCCGGCGCTTCAGTCCCTTATTACTGGCGTGACGGCGGGTGTATGTGGTGCGGCCGCAACGGCAATGAGTGGATTGGACCAGCATCCAGCTGTAGTTGGTTTGACGGCTGGCACAGCAATCCTTAGCGTGACGTGGATTGTGCTGCTGCGTGATCATCGCGCGCTGTTATGGGAGGTCGAGCGCATCGTCGGGGCTGACCTCGACGAGGACGGTCATATCGGGCCGCCCGCCAGTCCTCCCCGTACACCCATTAGGATCGAGGTCTCAGGAAGAGAAGGCAAGTATCGGCGTATCCGATACATCGACCTGCCGCATACGATCAGAGACGAGGACATTGCGTCCATAGCCCGCGCGGTGCTGGTTTCGCGGAAAAAATTTTCACGGAGAGACCTCGACATATCGCCGGAGGTCTACCGCGACCTGTCGGAGAGAATGCTAGAGGGTGGGCTGTTGAGATATCGAGGTAAAGGGCCACGCTCTGGTTTGGAGTTGACGGGTGCTGGCCGGGCGTTCTTAAGGCAGTTTCTGGAGATAAAATAACGTGGTGGTGGGTGGTGGTGGGTGGTGGTTACTACCTCCACCACTGTCAAAATGGCCCAGGGTGGGGTGGTGAGGTACAAATGAGCATTTGCAGGCGATGCGGCGCGATCATAGATTGGCAGGCAACAGAGGCGGGTCGATGGCAGCCTGTCAACCTGGATGGATCACTGCATTTCCCCACGTGCAGATCCACCATTGCTCAGCAGCGCACACAGGTGCAGCAATGGTATCGGCGGCTGGCAGAGTTAGGCGGAAACGCCGAGGAGGAACAATGTTGATGTATCTGGACGGAGAAATGCCGGTTGTTGTTTTGGAGTATGGGGTAGACGGAACCGCGCGTATTTTGCACGAGGATACCGGGCGGGCGTGGTGGGTAGACGGAACGCGCATAGATAGTCAGCAGCGAGAGAAAGCCGCTAGTTCCGAAATTCCCCGTGTGTGCCGCCCGGTCGGAGGGGCTGGGGAAACGGGCAAGAATGGTGGCCCAAAACAACTTCCGACTATATAGACTATGTAAAGTAGAGGGGGGTTAGCAAGGTGTTTATCTGTTTTATTAGGGTATCCCCCCCGTAAAACTCAGCGACGTTTTGGGCGTGCAGTCTTGCCCGCGAGTAATCGCACCAGATTTTAAACCAGGAGATTCAATGACTACAATTGACGAGATCAAGGCAGCAGTTTTGATTGAGGACGTGATTGGCGAAGATCAACCACTGAGAGGAAACGGGAAATTCATACGCGGGCAGGAGCACGACAGCCTGGTCGTCAACACGCACGATCAGGCGTACTTTTGGAATGTCAAAGGCCAGTCTGGGGACGTGATCTCCTGGCTGGAGAACGAGCGGGGAATGGATTTCAAGAGCGCGGTCGAGCTGCTGGCTGCTCGGTCGGGCCTCGAACCGCCAAACTGGCGGTCTGAGGATACAGCGACTCGTTTGGCGGCTCGCGCGCGAGATGATGCGCTGACAGTCGCGGCGCGTCATTTTGTACGAGCGCTACGAGAGGAGGAAACGGGCCGGGTGGCCCGCGACTACTGCTACTCGCGCGGGTGGACAGACGAGACGGTGCTGGCGGCGGGATTGGGATACGCTGACGGCAACTCGGACGGCCTGCGTGGGGCGTTTTCGATGTACGAGATCGATCCGACGCTCAAGGCTGCTACTGCTGCGCTGCGAATACCGGGTGGGATGCTGATTTACCCGCACGTTGAGAGAGGACGGGTTGTCTACCTCTCTTGCCGGGGCATTGGCGAGAAAAAGCACTACAACCCACCGGTGGAACTGATCGGCGAACGGCGCCTGTATTTAAACTGGCTATACTCCTCACAGGACGATCTCGTCATCGTCTGTGAGGGTCAGGCAGATGCAATTACGTGGGGGCAATGGGGATTTTCTGCGATTGCCGTCGCCGGGGTGGCGGTCAATCAACTGCTGCTGAAAACACTGGCACGCCACAAGCGCGTCGTGTTGGCGCTCGACGACGACGACGCCGGGATCCGGGCGACGCGAGACATCGCGGACGCGCTGGGGCCGCTGGCGCGTGTCATTGACTGGCCAGGAGAGGCCACGGACGCCAACGACTGGCTACAGCAGGGCGCAACGGCGGAGCAGGCGGAGAAACTGGTAGACGCCGCCACGACCTGGGTGGAGATCCTGGCAAGCGAGGCGGGGATCTCATCAAACGGGAATAAGGCCGAGAGGCTAGAACGGATGACTCGCCAGGCCGCGCGGATGGGCGCGTTTGAGTTGGCGACGATGCGAGACTCGCTGGCCGGGCTGGCCGGGCTGGGCCTGCGGGAGTTCGACCGCCTGGTCAAAACGGTCTCCGCCGACATTGAAGCTGAAACGGAAGATGACAAGGTGATGATTGAGCAGACGCTCGTCGGCGGGATGATCCAGATACCGGATTCCGACGACTGGTATCTGGTCGAAACGCTATATGAACCGCCGGACGGCGCAGCCGGGATGGAATCACGCGGTGGGGGTCGGACGCTGCTGGCTATTCGACACCCGGATGGGCACATCTCGACGGCGACGCACCTCGACGTCGACGGCGTGCGCTATCTCCCGCCGATGCCAGAGGTGGCGCTGATGACGAAGCGCGTGGTCGGATTCGCGCCCCACGTCGGCCCGCTGCTAAAGACCGAGGAACTGGTCGACGAGGTGCAGGCGTTGATCCACAAATACCTGGACATCTCGTCGTTTTTCGAGCGGATGAGCGCGTACTACGTGCTCCTGACTTGGTTTTACGACGCGTTCAACATCATCCCGTACCTCCGGTTTCGCGGTGATTATGGGACGGGCAAAAGCCGAGGCCGGAAGGTGGTCGGGGGAATATGTTTCCGGCCGATGCGCGCCAGTGGGGCGAGTTCAGACGCCGCCCTGTTCCGAATGATCGACACGTGGCGTGGAACTCTCCTAATGGAGGAGGCGGACTACGAGCGAAGTGATTACGCTCAACTAGTAGTCAAGATGCTCAATCAAGGCTACGACCGGGAACAGGGCATCATCCTGCGATGCGCGGACCGGTCGCAGGATTTCGAGACGGAGGCGTACGTGTGCTACGGTCCGAAGATCCTCGCGATGCGAGGCGAGTTCTCCGATAAGGCACTGGAATCTCGTTGTCTGACGGAGGAGATGCGAGGTCGGACGAGGGACGACGTGCCTCGGGAGCTGCCGCGGGAATTCTGGACAGAGGAACTGCCGAGATTGCAGGCGCTCCTGGTGCGCTACCGACTGGAGAACTGGAGACCGGATATGAGCAAGGTCGCGGATGATAAGGTAATCAATTTGCCGATTGAGGATCGGTTGATCCAGATCACGCTCTCATTATTTGCGATTGTGGATGACGAGCGACTGCGTGAGCGATTGCGCTCGTATCTGATGGAGTATCACCAGAAAATCGTCGGGCAGCGGGGGTTGACGCTGGCGGCTAAGGTTTTGGAAGCGCTGGTGGTGCTGGATGAGGCACAGGCGTCAGATAACCTGGAGCGAAAACAACGGGATCTGTCGGTGAATACAATCGCTGACAAGGTCAACCAGTTGATCGACTTTGAAAATTGGGGCGAGGAAGACTACGTCAAGGGGCGCACGCTGAAGGGCAAGGAAGGCGTGGGCAGCCGCAAGGTCGGCTACATCCTGCGTGACGATCTCCAACTGGAGACGGAACGTCAGAGCAAGTTCAACGGGCGCTACTGTGTGGTGTGGGACGGGCCGCGTGTCAAGTCGCTGAGAAAACGATACGGGTTAGACGATGACCGGCTAGTCGACCTGCTGGAGATCAACAACAAAATCGCAGCGATGGAGGCTGAAGCAAAGGAAAACGGTGATCAACCGGTGCCGTTTTGATGAATCAGTATGAACTTATGAACGTCGTGAACTTGCTCCGGGGTATAAGACCCCTTTTTGATTTTAAATTAAACGAAAAGCCCTTTACACCTCGGACAACATTCATAAAGTTCATAAGTTCATACTGGCGACTTTTTTGCTGGTTTCGCAGCGAAAATATCACACAAAACCGACAAATACGGTATATTAGCGCAACGTCTTGTTGTTTTTTTGCGAGAAAATATGAACTTATTGAAGTATATGAAGTATTATGTTATAACTGGGCTTTTTTGTGATTGGGGTGTGAATTTAGTATGAACTTATGAACTTTGTTTTTAGGTAGAAGTTCATATAAAAAAGAAAACCGTCTTGTTTGTTAACATTTGATGGGGGTTATATGGCACAGAAAACGGAGATCAGCAAGAAATGGTTGCAGGAGCAGTATTGGGGCAGGGGATTGAGCACGCGGCAGATCGCTGAGATGACGATCTACGGTCGATCAACGATCATTAATCGGATGATCGAGTATGGCATCCGCAGGCGTAACGGACGTAATGAGGTGGACATCACAGCGGACTGGCTGGAGGAGAAATACTGGGACGAGGGAATGAGCATTGCCCAGATTGCCAATCTGCTCGGATGCAGTAATTCGAAAGTGCGACAGTGGATGATCGCGCACGGGATTGAGCGGCGCAGCACGCACCAGGCGATGCTCACGCACAACGGGTATGAGATTACGGCTGACTGGCTGGAGGAGAAATACTGGGACGAGGGAATGAGCACGGGCGAGATCGCGGAACTGGTGGGATGTAGTCCGTCGACGGTGCTCAACCGGATGAGAAGATACGGGATCGAGCGGCGCAACGGGGGCAGCGAGGGGCAGCGCTGGGTTTGCAATAAACGAAGTGAGAAGGACCGTTGCCGGTGCTCGCGCTGCGATTGCTATGGATGGGAGAAATCGCCTATCCTGGATAACGGGATGTGTTTGTGGTGTCAGTTGGAGGTGGAGGGGGTGGATTTGACCTGGTGGGCGGAGAATGTGGGATGGGGAGGGATTGGGATTAAGGATTAAGCAAAAGCCCCTATTCCATCATTCTACCCCCGCTCATTTCGTTCGGCGCACATCCGTATTTGCACGTGCCGGAATAGCGGAATAATGGAATGGGCAATCTCGTGTAATCTCGAGCCAATCTCGTGCCATCTCGAGCGGCTCAAAATCGCGTTTTTTGGCCCAAAATTGCCCAAAAAGTGTTTCAGTTTGAAACATTTTGGAGCAAACACTTGACAACGTGTATATCATATGGTATACTGTCGTTAGAGTTGAGGAGTTAATCAATCAGAAAAGGAGAAAGCAAATGTTAGAACATATTCAAGTAGCGAACGTGACATTGGACAATTTAACAGAGGAAACCGCCGAGGCTGTGATGGAGCTGGCGCAGGAGCGGCCAAACGATTTCGTTGTAATAACCGATGGCGACGAATCTCTAATTAGAAGTGTCGATCTGAGCGACATCATTAGCCCCGAAGAGCTGCTGGACCAAATCGCGGATGGAAACATCCGCTCAGCGACGGTCATCGTGAGCACAGACCTGGCGGGACACGATTTATTCATCGAAAATGCTCGCGAGACCAGAAAAACCTGGTATGGAAACATAGCCTGTTACCTGGAGTACCCGCTCCAGGACTAGCATCCCCCCGCGTCCCATCCTCGGATGGGCGTGGGCCAGAGTCCCGGAGTCATCCGGGATTCCGGCCCGCGATTCGGCGGGAGAATACACAGAAAAGGAGAAAAATGGAACACACAAAAAAATGGCAAAAGGTATGGATCGAAACGATGGACGGGAGAAAAGTCGAGGGGATCGTCGTCCAGGACGGCTGGCCCAAAAGCCTGGTTCGCACTAGCGCGCCAGCAGAAAGTGGCGCGAATACCGAACAGGAATGGATCGAAAACGAGCATTTGACTCCGCGAAAATAGCAGCCTGAATTCCCATTCTGCCCGTCGCTCCGGGGGCGGGCAGAGGGGAGCGCAGGATGCTCCCGAATCGAAGCGCCCGTCGCCAGCACGGGACGGGCACAGCAAATCGTACGCACCTCCCCAGGTAACCCCCCCAGCGTCCCGACCTGCGGGTCGGGCGTGGGCCAGAGTCCCGGAGCCATCCGGGATTCCGGCCCGCGATTCGGCGGGAAATTAAACTGAAAAGGAGAAAAACAACGATGGAGATAAAGCTACCAGAGCGTGGGAAAAAATTGGAATGGGCGTGCGAGGTAGAACAGGCGCTATATGAATCTGAGATCAGATTCACTCGCCGAGGATATTGTCATACCATAGCTGGAACTGGAAAAGGAATCCCGCTGGTCGTAAAACGAATCGAGGGGGAAACTGTGTTTGTCCAACGTCACGATACAATCAGGGGGCGCGATTTGCACAAAGAGCGCCCTGACATTGTCGCCGAAGACGGGATGCTTCTAGTCCCGCACGAACTGTACCTGTGCGCCCCCGCCGTGGACGAAAACGGCAATCGCCGACTGGGAGACAGTTTCTATGGGCGAGCTGCTCTATATGCCCTGATAAATCCATCCGACGTAGGATACCATCCTTGTTGGGAAGAGGCCATAGAGGTAGTGGAGCAGAGGTTCGAGCCTCTGCGGCAGCAACGACAACGAAAACGGGGCGAAAAGGTTACTCGCGTCCCAGTAGTAAGCGGGCCACCTGCGGCCCTCTTCGCTAAAAATTGGGATCGGGTATTCGGCACGGATCGGCTGTATGTGCCACGCCCCGATCACACACTGACGGGCGATGATTGTGAATTGA
This sequence comes from uncultured Anaerolineales bacterium, assembly GCA_964421785.1. Lineage (GTDB taxonomy): Bacteria > Chloroflexota > Anaerolineae > B4-G1 > B4-G1 > SKLM01. The sequence goes on along the minus strand of CAYQZG010000019.1, from coordinate 26,108 downwards.
TTGAGAGGCGGGAGCACTGCACTCTCCAGTAGCATCCCCCCCCCACGTCCCATCCTCGGATGGGCGTGGGCCAGAGTCCCGGAGTCATCCGAGATTCCGGCCCGCGATTCGGCGGGAGAATACACAGAAAAAAGGAGAAAAAAATGACAATTAGGAAAGTGCTTTACACAGCAATAAGTGTGTTTGCGTCCTTGCTGCACGGGACTAAGTATCTGAGTGGGCTCCACATCAGGGCGCTTCGTTTTTTTGAGTTCGACTAGAACAACAATGTGCCCAGTCCCATCCTCGGATGGGCGTGGGCCAGAGTCCCGGAGCCATCCGGGATTCCGGCCCGCGATTGGGCGGGGTGATTCGATAGCCCACCGCCACGACGGGACGGGGCACAAAACAGAAATGGGAGGAGAATATGGGTAAAACAAAAACACTGACGAAAGTGATACCGCTGCGCGCGGACCCTGCAACGCTGGAAAACCTGGAAACGATCATAGATACCGGCCTGGCCGCCGACCGCTCCGCCGCCCTGCGGGCCGGGGCGGCAGCGCTGGCCCGGGCGCTATTAGGCGACCCGCACGTGTATTTAGTGCGGATGGATGGCAAATTAGTTGACGTATTCGGCAGTCAGTGCGCTGCCGAGCGCTGGCTCAGAGACCGGGGCGCTGAGCCCCACGGCGTGGATTGGTACTCCGCGTCAGAGGAGACGTATTATTACATAGATAAGATAATCCCTGGGTGATCTTCACCGGCGACGGATGATCTGGGGATCGGTGAGGGTGCCGAGGTGATCAATCTCCCCGGCGGTGAGGTGGGAGAGGGCGGTGGCGAGGTAGCCGTTTAGGGGGGTCAATTTCAATAGAACACCCGTTCTTTTTGGGAAATTGGGTTATTTTATTTGACAATACGCTCGTTTTGTTTATAATAGATGTAGAACGTATGTTCTAGTCGGAGGGCTGCCGATGCAAAAATTTGAATTTGACGAGGCGTGTTTCAACGTCAGCGACCGGGTGATGGCGATGATCCAGTGGCTGTTGCTGCGTCACGACCGCGTCACGCAGGCGGAGCGGTTGCAGTTGACGTTTGATTGCGCCGGGGGACGGGTCAGCGCGGAGGTGAAGGAGCGCGAGACCCTGGACCCGGCGCTTTTGCGTTCGTAGGTTGCGGGAGTGGGGCTATCCAGCAGCGCTGAACGGTATAGGGTCGGATAGCACGAGGAGTGGGAGCGTTGCCATAACTGAATAGGCCCAGGGCAACCTGGGCCCGGCGTTAGCGTAGGAAGCGCGCCGCGTATCCCTGGGGGGGGATGCGCGGCGCGTTTTGTATATGTAAAAGAAGGAGCAACGATGAGGGGAAATTTGCCACGATATGTGTATGTGCTGTTGACGGTGTGTTTTGTGCTGGTGATGACCGTGGTGGGGTGTGATAGTGGGCCGCAGCCGACGGTGTCTCCGCTGCCGACGGCCTCGCCGTTACAAGCGCCGGGTGGGGGTGTGGCTGGAGTCGAGCCGGTATCATTTGATGGAGGTGACACGATGGATTTCTCGGACGTGGTGGTGAATGGGATTCCGCTGGTGATTTTGATTGTGGGTCTGGTGCAATTCATCAGGGAGATGGGCATCAGCGGCAAGGCCCTGCGGGCAACGAGCGCGGGGATCGGGTTGTTGGTGGGCCTGGCGTATCAGATGAGCCTGGGCGTGCCGGTCGATTTTGCGGGATGGTTCGGCGCGGTTCTCTACGGCCTGGGCCTGGGCGTGGTGGCGTCGGGGCTGGTGGATCAGGCGCGGAATCTCGCGGAACGGGTGCGGTAGTCATCCGTGGGCGCAACCAACCTCATCAATCTAATCGCGCAATCTGGCGGCCTCCTGGGCCTCGCCATTTTTGCTATCTGGATGCTCAACAAGGTTTGGGAGTTGCGGCTGAGCGAGGTCAAACGGTACGCTGAAGAGCTCAAACAGATGAATTGCGAAATGAAACAGGCGATTGAGAGAAACACGACAGCCTGGATCAGGATGTTGGAGCGCGTCGATGGAAAGGACGAATAGCGTCTGAATATCCTCAAGCGCGTTCTCGGCCTGGGCGGGAATAGCGGCGGGATAGACGAGCGACCCCAGATCCGCGGGGTCGTGGCGGATGAGCCGCCCGACGAAGACGAGGTTTACCGGCGGGCGCTGGCGGAGTGGGATAAGACTCAGGCCCTCTTCGAGAGACGCTCGTCGCAGGTACTGCACTTTGAAAACGGCCCGGTGTGCATCGTCTGGCTGGCCGATCTGCACCTGGGCGGCGGCGGGATCGATTATCCCCGCGTTTTCGAGGAGGCCCGCATTGTGGCGGAGACGCCGGGCACCTGGGCGGCGACGCTGGGCGACCTGGTCGATCAGTTCATCCTGGGGAGGATGGCGGCGGAGCGGTTGGAGACGCGCCTGAGCATCCCCGACGAGTGGGTCCTGCTCCGGAGGTATCTGCGGACGCTGGGGCCGAAGCTCAAAGTTTGTGTACGGGGGAATCACGAAAGCTGGATGGGCGCGATCTCGGGCGTGGACTATTTCCGGGAGGTGGTGGCCTCCATCGCGCCGGATGTGCTCTACGACGCGCACGATTGCCGATTTCGATTACAGGTCGGCGCGCACAGTTGGCGGGTGCGGGTGCGGCACAAGTGGCGGGGATCGAGTATCTACAATCCCAGCCACGGCATCGAACGGGCGGCGAAATGGGACCAAAATTTTGACATCGGCGTTGGGGCGCACACGCACCGGGGCGGGTTCGCGCGCGGATTCGGCGCAGGCGGGCGGGATTGTATGGCCGTGATGTGCGGGACGTACAAGCGCCGCGACAATTACGCCGAGGCCCAGGGATTCCACGCGGCCCGGCGGACGACGGCGGTGGCGACGATTTTCTATCAGGGCCGGGTGGTCGGGGTGGAGTATTTGCCGCTAGCGGCGGAGATTATGAGAGGATTCTATGGATGAATGGGTGATCGAGGAAATGCGGGAGATTTCGGCCGGATTGAGGCGCAAATTGGACGGTGTTGCATCGTCTGTGTCGCTGATCAACCAGTTGGCGGATGAGCTTGAGGATGAGATGGCGGAGGACGACGGCCCGCCGTGGGTGGACATCATCGACGAGATCTCGGTCAACGACAGCCCGACGGCGCCGGAGGCGTGGTGGATTCGCGGACCGGAGCAGATCACGGGGATCACGATCCACCATACGTTGAGCCACAACCCGGCCAACGTGGCCCGGTACGTGATAGAGGAAAAGGGCAGGCCCAGCATCCCCTATCACCTGTGGGTCAACCGGGGCGGCGAGGTGTGGCTGTGCGCGCCGCTGGAGTGGGGGATGTGGCACGATCACACGGGCCATCGTAACACGCACATCTCCATCGGGATGGCGGGGCATTTGCACAAGGTGCTCCCTCCGCTGAATCAGTTACACGCCACAGCGAGACTGGTGGCGTATCTGATGGATGAGTACGACCTAGGAATCGAGCAGGTGCAGGGGCACAACGACCGATACGCTTCCACGATCTGCCCGGGATGGGACGCGCTGAACTGGCGGGATAATTTCTACCGGCTTCTGCGGGAGCAGATCGAACCGTTTTAAGGGGGGGAAACGATGTGCGGTGAGGATGGCGCGGGAAATATGAGCGAACTGGCGCTGGCGATATTTTTTTATTACGACGAGCGAGATTTGCTGTGGCCTGATTTTGAGCAGGCGATGGCGTTCGCGCACACGGAAATAGGCGAGGCGTACGAGGTCTACCTGGCCCAGTTCGAGGGTTGGGTGCGCAACGACCCCGATCACGAGCCTTTTTCCGCGGCGCGACTGGCGGAGGAGCTGGGCGACGCGATTATGATGCTCGTCGTGGCGGGCATTGCATACGGGATCGATCCGGTACAGGCGCTGCGGGAAAAAATGGCGCACAAGCTCATCGAGCTGCGGCGGCGGAGGGATGGAAACGGGAAATGAATGAGGAACGCACGGTAGCGCAACCTGGACCAGGACCGGGCGACCAGGTCGGCCCGCCCCGGCCTGCCAAAGATGTCCCCCAACTCGACGACGACGAGACACGCAGCCGTCGTCCGTTCCTGGCCCAGATTGCGCTACCGGGTATTTCGAATCCGCCCGTTCGCCCGCTCTACGACGCGCAGATCAGGAGCGCCAACGACAGGGCGGTTTTCGAGGGCCGCCACGAGGGCGATCCAGACTGGGCGCTCTATTTCGACCTCGTCGCTGAGGGTATGCAGTGGCGCAAAGCGGCCTACATCGCCTGGGCCATCATTCCCAAGGAGCGGCGACCGGGGACGGAGCAGGCGTTCGCCGTCGACGAGTTGGGGTTGACGTCGGCGCGGCGAATCCGGGAGTGGAAAGCGGACGAGGGATTTATCAATTTCATCAGGCAGATGGCGCGGGAGACGCTGGCGAGCGCGCGGCTCGACATCTGGCGCGCGCTGACGGAGGCGGCCAGCGACCCGAACCCGCGCAATCACGCCGACCGCAAGATGGCGCTCCAGGTTCTGGGCGATTATCAGGACAACATCCACATCGGGCCGATCACCGAGGATGACATCGACGAGGTCCCGACGGAGGATCTGAAGGCATTAGCGTACGGGAAGCAGCTCGGTGAATAGTGGACGGGGTGCGGCGCGGGAGGCGGCCCGGCGGGAATTGGCCCGGCGTGAGCTGGCGCGGCGGGAGTATTACGAGTATGCCCGCTACGTGTACCCCGGCTGGATCGACACGCGACATCACCAGTTGCTGGCGCAGTATCTGGAGCAGGTCGAGCGTTACGTTTCGACAGGGGGGCGTGAGGGGATTGGGCGATTGCTGGTTTTTATGCCGCCCCGGCACGGCAAAAGCCTGAACGTCTCGACGCTATTCCCGACCTGGTTTCTGGCGCGAAACCCCGACAGCCGGGTGATTATCGCATCATATAACGGGAGTCTGGCGACCAGTTTCAGCCGGGCGGCGCGTAATGTGATTTTTGACACCCGCTTCCGTGCGGTATTTGGCGATATGAGCGCGCTTGAGCAGCCGGTCGCGATCTCGCAGGATTCGCGCAGCGTCGAGAGCTGGAATCTCGCGCCGCCGCACAAGGGCGGCGTCACCGCGGCGGGCGTCGGTGGTGGGATCACGGGCAAGGGCGCGCACCTGTTCGTGGTCGACGACCCGCACAAAGACCGGGCCGACGTCGAGAGCGACACTCGGCGGCAGGCGGTTTGGGATTGGTGGACGTCGACCGCCTACACCCGCCTGGAGGATGGCGCGGCGGTCATCGGGATGATGACGCGCTGGCATTCGGACGATTGGGCTGGTCGCCTGCTCCGGGCGATGGTGGAGGATGAGGACGCCGACCGGTGGACGGTGTTGTGTCTCCCGGCCGTGGCGGAGGAGTGGGCGGCGGCGGTCGAGGCCGAGGACGTGATCTCGGCGCTCAAAGACGGCTGGTGGCGGGGTGTTGATCCGCTGAGCCGCGCGGCGGGCGAGGCGCTGTGGCCTGAGAAATATGACGTCGAGGCGTTGGACACGATTCGGGCCAACGTCGGCGGGCGGGATTGGGACGCGCTGTACCAGCAGCGTCCGCGCAAGGTGACGGGTGCGCTGATCCGGGCCAACGACATCCCGGTGATGGGCGAGGCGCCGGACGGGTTGCGGATGGTGCGTTATTGGGATTTGGCCGTTTCTGGCAGGGAGCGGGCCGATTACATCGTCGGGGCGAAGGTGGGCCGGGCGCGGGATGGAAAAATTTACATCCTCGACATCGCGCGGTTACCCGGGCCGTGGGCGGACGCGCGGCCTCGGATGGTGCACGTGATGCTGAACGATCCGCCGGACGTCGTCCAGGGGATTGAGGTCGCGGGTCAGCAAGCGGGCTATTACCAGGAGCTGGCGCGAGACCCTCGGCTGGGCCAGGTCTCGATTGTGCCGGTCTACCCTCGGGATAGCAAAACGGTGCGGGCGAACGTTTGGGCCAGCCGGATCGAGGATGGACTGGTGGCGATGGTGCGCGGGCCGTGGAACGATATCTTCGTCAGTGAGGCGTTATCGTTCCCGCGCGGGACTCACGACGACCAGGTCGACGGGGTAAGCGGGGCGTGGCAGATGCTGACAGCCGGGTGGAAACAGGCGAGCTCATACCAGGGGTAAATATGGCGACAGATTTGGAACGAGCGGTCGGGGTGCTGAAGGCGAAGGCGCGGGATTACCGGGTGCTGTGGCGCTATTATGAGGGGGATCAGCCGATTGTGTACAGCACAAAGCGGCTGCGGGAGGTCTTTTCTCATCTGGACGTCACGTTCGCGATGAACTGGTGCGAGGTGGTGGTCAACGCGGTGCTGGACAAGTTGGTGCTGAAGCGCTTTGTGGTGAGCGGGGACGAGGCGGCGACGCGGCGGCTCAATGACCTGTGGTGGTCGACGGAGATGAAGTTGGACGACGACGACGTGCACCTGGGGATGCTGGTGTGCGGCGAGGCTTACGTTTTCGCGTGGAACGATCCCGATTATGGCCTGGAAGCGTACTACAACGATCCCCGGCTGTGCCACATTTTCTACGAGCCGAATCACCCGCGGATCAAGCGGGCGGGGGCGAAATGGTGGTTGGCAGACGATGGTCTGACGTACCTGAACCTGTATTACCCGAACCGGATCGTATATTACCGGACGCGCAAGGCGGGGGCTGACGGCCGGGACGTGCCGGTGCAGGAGCTGACGGCGGACAAATTCGAGCTGTACGATGAGCGGGCGCATCAGATGGACGTGGTGCCGATTTTCCATTTCCGGCGGACGGGGCGCAAGGTCGTGAGCGAGCTGGGGGACAGTGTGCTGCGGCTCCAGGACGCGGTCAACAAATTGCTGGCGGATATGATGGTGGCGGCCGAGTTCGGGGCATTCAAGCAGCGGTACATCATCAGTCAGATGGATACGAAGGGGCAGTTGAAAAACGCGCCCAACGAGATTTGGGACCTGCCAGCGGGAGACGGGTACGGGCAGGACACGGAGGCGGGGGAATTCAGCGCGACGGATCTGGGCAATTTTATGACGCCGATTGAGCGATTGGCGACCGCCATCGCGGTCATCACGCGGACGCCCAGGCACTACTTCTTTGAAAAGGCGGGATCGAACCCATCCGGCGAGGCGCTGATGGCGATGGAGGCGCCGCTGAACGCGAAGGCGGAGCGGTATCTGGAGCGGCTGCGGATGGATTGGAGTGAGGTGGCGGCCTTCCTGCTCCGGCTGGATGGGCGGGAGGTGGACCGGCGGGCGGTGCAGGCGATTTACCGGGATCCGCGGACGCTCCAGCCGATGACGCAGGCCCAGGCGCGGACGGCGAACGTGAACGCGGGGATGCCGCTGACGACGGTGGTCCGGCGGGAGGGGTGGAGCGAGGAGGACATCGCCCAGATGGAGGCCGATCGGCAGGCGGAGACGGCGGCGCGGCAGGAGAGCCTGGCCCAGGCGCTGCTGGAGCAGCAACGGCGCTTTGACCGGGAGGAGGAGGACCCCCTCCCTGGGCCTGGCGACGGGGACGTAACGAATGCCTGAACCGGCGGTGGTAACCGCGATGCGGGAGTTCAAGGCGGGCCTGCTGCGGCGGGAGGCGGCGCAGATGCAGGAGATGGCGCGGCGCTGGTTGGACGTGGAGGCGGCGCTGATGGGGGAGATTGAGGCGCTGGCGTATGCGTTCGATGCGCGGCGGGAGGCGGGGGAGACGATCAGCCAGGCGGCATTGTACCGGATGGAGCGCTACAAGCGGCTGCTGGGGCAGACGCGGGACGAGTTCCGGTCCTACGCGAGGTGGTCGGAGGGCAGGATCAGGGACGAGCAGGCGCAACTGGGCGCGCTGGGGTTGGAGCAGGCGGCGCAGGCGATTGAGCTCAGTTTCTGGGACGGGCCAGGGGTAGCGCCACGATTTGACCGGCTGCCGGTCGAGGCGATTGAGCATATGGTGGGGATCGCGGGAAACGGGCGACCGTTGGGTGAGTTGTTGCGTCGGCGGGTGGACCCGTCGACGGGCGAGTGGGGGCTGCTGGTTGAGGCGCTGGTGCGGGCGACGGCGCTGGGACAGAATCCGCGAGATACTGCGCGGGAAATGGCGGCGGGGCTGAGCGGCGGCCTGCAGAAGGCGCTGGTGATCGCGAGGACGGAGCAGTTGCGGGTGTACCGGCAGGCGAGCGTGGATCAGTACAAGGCAAGCGGCGTGGTGAGCGGGCAGCGGCGGTTGGCGGCGCACGACGCGCGGACGTGTGCGGCGTGCATCGCGGATGAGGGGACGCTGTACGGGATTGATGCGGTGATCGCGGATCACCCGCAGGGCCGTTGTACAGGCGTGCCGGTGGTGGTGGGGTTGCCGGACGTGGAATGGTTGAGCGGCGAGGCGTGGTTCAGGCAGCAGCCGCGCGAGACTCAGGCTAGTATCCTGGGTAATGGGCGGCTGGAGGCCTGGGAGGGCGGAGCATTCGAGTTTGGCGACCTGGTGACGCGGACGCGTGATGCGGTGTGGGGGGATGGGGTGGTGCCGACGCCGCTGGCGCGGTTGGTTGCGGATTGACGGTTTGGGTTTTTGGTTTGGGGCGGGATGCCCTATCTTACGGGAGGTAAGAGATGCCGGATGAACAGGGGAATCAGGGCCAGGGAGAGCCTGGACAGGATGGCGGCGAGACGCCGGAGAATTGGGAGCAGTTTTTGGAGGGGCAGCCGGAGGGGGTCCGAACGCTGTACGAGGCGCACACGCAGGGGTTGCGAAGCGCGCTCCAGTCGGAACGGGAGCAGCGGAGCGACCTGGCGCGGCAGTTGCGGGAGGCGACGGGGCAACTGGAGGAGGGGAGTGAGGCGCGGGAGGCGCTGGAGCGACTCAACGGTCAGTTGGAGTCGGCGCAACGGCGGGCGGATTTCTACGAGGAGGCGGCGCGACCGGAGATCGGTTGCACGAATCCACGCCTGGCGTTCCTGGGCGCGCAGGAGGTCGAGGCGTTCGACCGGCGCGGCAACGTGAACTGGGAGCGGCTCAAGGAGCAGTTCCCGGAGCTATTTGGACAATCGAGGACGCCTCCGGCGAACGCGGGGAGCGGGACGGGCAGTGATGCACCGCGTGATTTCGACATCAACGCGGCGATCCGCGCGGCGACGGGGCGCAGATAACAGGAGGTAGGAGATGGCGTACAATAATTTGATCGACCGGACGGGATTGGCGAGCATTATCCCGATCGAGTACAGTATGGAATTGCTCAATATGGTGGCGACTGAGGGCAGTCACGTGATGCGGTTGGCGCGGCGGTTGCAGAATATGAGCCGGTATCAGAAGACGATGCCGGTGATCTCGGCGCTGCCGACGGCGTATTTCGTGACCGGCGACACGGGTCTCAAGCAGACGACTGAGGTCTCGTGGGAGGACAAGACGATCTACGCCGAGGAGCTGGCGTGCATCGTGCCGATCCCGGAGAGCGTGCTGGACGACGCCGAGATCGACATCTGGGGCGAGGTGCGACCGTTGCTCGTGGAGGCGTTGGGTATCGCTATCGACAACGCGGTGCTGTACGGCACGAACGCGCCGAGCACGTGGCCGGATGACATCATCACGGGCGCTGCGGCTGCGAGTCACGACGTGAGCATCGCGGCGGAGGACGACCTGTACGACGCGATCCTGGGCGAGGATAACCTCTTTTCTCTGGTGGAGCAGGATGGGTTTATGGTAACCGGCTCTGTCGCGCACCTTTCTATGAAGGGCAAGATGCGGGGGGTACGGGACACGTCTGGGCAGCCGATCTTTAACACGGACCCGGCGCAGGCGGGGCGGTATATCCTGGACGGGACGCCGCTCTACTTCCCGACCAGCGGGATCGCCAGCGCGACCTACCTGATGGTCAGCGGGCAGTGGGATCAACTCGTCTATTCGATGCGGCAGGACATCACGTTCAAGCTGCTCGATCAGGCAGTGATCCAGGACGTGGCGGGGAACATTATGTACAACCTGGCGCAGCAGGATATGGTGGCGCTGCGGGTGGTGATGCGGCTGGGATTCCAGCTCCCGAACCCGATCAATCGGGTGCAGGAGACGGAGGCGAGCCGGTATCCGTTCGCGTACCTGACGGCATAGTATCCCCCCACCCTATCCCTCCCCCCGCGCGGGGGAGGGGAAGGGGATGGGATTAGAAGGAGGTTTTGACGATGAGTTTGTATCCAGAAATTACCAAGGCGCAGCTTGGTGCGCTGGCAGGGATCCCGCGCGGTCGGTACAGCAACGTCTACGTTGTCGATCCGGCGAACGGGAGCGACAGCAATCCGGGTGACCGGTTCGAGAAGCCGCTGGCGACGATCGCGGCGGCCTACGCGAAATGCACGGCGAATCAGCACGACGTGGTGCTGTACGTGGCTGGCAGCAGCTCGATCAGCCTGACGGCGGCGTTGACGTGGGCAAAGAATTACACGCACCTGATCGGGTTGTGCGCGCCGACGCACGCGGCGCAGCGGGCGCGGATCTTTCAGACGGCGACGCTGACGGGCGCGTCTCCGCTGTTGAATATCACGGCGAGCGGGTGCATTTTCAAGGATTTTTACATCTTCCAGGGCGTGGACGACGCGACGAGCTTGATCAACGTCCAGGTCACGGGGGGGCGTAACTATTTCGAGAACGTCCATTTTGCGGGCGGCGGGCACGCGACGATGGCAATCGATGGTGGCGCGAGTTTGAAATTGAACGGGGCGGAGGAGAACCTGTTCGTGAACTGCACCATCGGCGTGGACACCATCGCCAGTGCCACGGGGCACGTGGGTATCCTGTTCGACGGCGCGGCAGCGCGGAACGTGTTCAGAAATTGTCACGTGTCGATGTACGCGGGGCACACGGGCGCGGCCTGGGCCGAGATCGCGGACGGTACGGGATTTGACCGGTACACCATTTTCGATAATTGCCTGTTCACCAACACGAACAAGGAGAATTACGAGATGGCGGCCGGTTTCTTGATCCCGGCTATCGCGGCCAATCGCCCGGCCCGGTTTTTCCTCAAGGACTGTATCGGTTACGGCGCGGCCAAGTGGGACGCCAACGACCGCGGGGTCTTGATGGGGAATATGAACGCGGTGACCGGCGCCGATACGTCGGGCGTCGCGGTGGAGATGGTGACGTAGCGAGGGTGAGCAGGGCGGGCCTTGTGCCCGCCCATACATAAGGAGGAAACGATGGCTCAAGGCAAGGGCTGTTTGACGGGGAGTTTGACGGCGGCGACGACGACGGACGGCGGGGATGCGCTGGGGTTGGCGAATCCGGAGGGCGCGGATCTGATTATCACGCGCTTTGTGCTCAACATCACCACAGCGGCCACGGGCGCGGCTAACGTGGACGCCGGGGTGGCTGCTGACGCGACGACCAGCGCTGACGACCTGCTGGACGGGCAGGACGTGGGGAGCGCGGCGGTGGTGCTGGACAACATCGACGACCAGGGCACGAACGGTCAGAGTGTGCTGCACTGGGACTCGGATGAGTACGTTACGGTCACGCCGAGCGCGACGCTGGCGGGGCTGGTGGGCAAGTATTACATCGAGTATATACACGTTTAGCGTTTGTTGGAGATATGGCGGGGGTCTGGTGACAGGCCCCCGCCTTGATAGGGAGGTGTGAGGTGAGGATTTCTAGCGACCGTTTTAGGGTGTTGATGGCGGTGTTGGCCGTTTTTCTGGCGGCGCTGGCGTTTGGGGGGGTGTGGGGCGGCGTGGTGACGTCGGCGGCCCCACCGGCGGCTCCGGCTGTGGCCCCGACGCCGGTGGTGAGCGCGTCGGCTGATTTTCCGCACACGTCGATTGTGTTTCTGAGTCAGACGACAATCGAGACGACGACGGCGACGGCGGGGACAGCGTACAATCTGGCCAAGTACGACGTGCTGGACGTGCAGACGACGATCGATATCTCGGACACGCAGACGGTGACGGTGAAGTTGCAATATACGAACTATCCGGCGCTGACGAACTGGGTGGATGGGGCGAACGTGGTGGCGTCGGCGACGAGCGATCAGAACGTGCTGGATCAGTATTACAACTTTGGGCAGTACACGCGCATCGTGGCGACGGCGTCGACGACGGCGCCGGTGACGGTGACGGTGCGGGCGGTAGCCAAGTAGGACAAGTAGGAGGTGATCGATGGCGGCGACGGCGGCGCAGGTGGCAAAGTTGCGGCGGATGGTGGACGAGCCGAGCACAGACACGTACTCGGACGACGACCTGGAGGGGTACATCGAGGATTATCCGCTGGTGGACGAGCGGGGGGAGGAGCCGTATACCTGGGATACGTCGACGACGCCGCCGAGCCAGGATGACAATGACGATTGGGTGCCGACGTATGATCTGTACGCGGCGGCGGCGGATGTGTGGGAGGAGAAGGCGGCGGGGCTGGCGGAGGATTATGATTTTGAGGCGGATGGCGGGCGGTACACGCGGTCGCAGGCGTACAAACATTATATGCGGATGGCGGCCCACCACCGGGCGCGGCGGTCGCCGGGGACGGTGACGGCGGCGATGTGGCCGGAGCCGAGCGGCGTGGACCGGCGGCAATGGATCGCCAATCTGGCAGAGGAGAGAGATTGATGGCAACTGAGGCGTTGACGCGACAGAGCGCGGGACGGACGGGGGCGGAGGTGAACCTGCAGAGCGTGACGAGCGCGGACGGGTTCACGTTTCCGAATGATGGACACACGGTGTTGTACGTGGAGAACGACGCGGGGAACCTGGCCCTGGTATTCACGATCCAGGAGACGCTGGACGGGCAAAGCGCGACCAGAACGGTCACGGTGACGGCGAGCGAGAACTGGGTGATCGGGCCGTTTCCGCCCGAGTTGTACAACGACAGCGACGACCTGGTGACGTGCACGCCAGACGCGGACCTGGCGTCTGGGGTGGCGGTGATTTCGGTCTAGAGGGGGTGTGGGATGCCGACGTACAAAAACCCGGAGACGGGGGCGCGGAAAGTTTTGGGGGGCTCAAACGTGCCGCAGAAGGCGCGGGGCCTGGAGTCGCAGGGCTGGGTGTTGGTAAAGCCGAGGGGATATAATCCGTGGCCTCAGCCGGTACGGGACGATTTCGCGTTGCTTGAGGGGGTGAGCGAGGATATCGCGGAGGCGCTGCACGACGCGGGATACGCGCGGTTCGATGACCTGGCGGCGGCTAGCGACGATGATTTGCTGGCGGTGAGCGGGATCGGGCCGGGGCGGCTGGAAAAGGTGCGCCGGGGGCTGGCTCTGCTGCCCGACGTGGGCGTGTATTTCGCAGAGAATGGCTTAGAGAGCGTCGAGGCGGGCTAAAATGCAGGATTTTAGCGCCACGGAGCTCTCGCGGATGCAATCGGCGCAGGATGCGGCGATGCAGGACACGGGCGTGATCCTGCGCTACGCGGAGACGCGGGACGGGTACAATAACCCGGACGCGGATTACACGGCGGCTGATACCTCCACGGCTTGCGGGCTGGAGATGACGGACCCGGACGAGGTCCAGGAGAGCGGGAACGTCCCGTTGGTGGATGCGTGGCTGCGGTTGCCCATCGAGACGACCATCGAAACGCGGGACCGGGTGCGGATCACGCACCGGTACGGGGTGGAGCTGTCGGACCCGATGACGTTCGACGTCGAGGGGCCGGTGAAGCGGGGCCCGAGCGGGCTGGTGGTGGGACTGCGGAGCGTGGTCTGATGGCTGGCGGCCGGGTGGATTGGTACGCGGAACGGGCACGGTTGGCGGTGGATGACGCGACGGACGAGTTTTTGACGGCGTTGGCGTTCGAGGGGGAGGGGTTTGCCAAGGTGAACGCCCCGGTGGACACCGGCTTTATGCGGAACGCGATCTATGGGCTGGGGCCGGGGGGCTCTCATCGGCGGGCGGCGGTCTCCGACGCGCAGGCGGTGGGGGACGGAGAGGCGTTGGCGGACGCGCCGGACCTGGACGAGCGGACGGCGGCGATCCACGGCGCGGCGGATTACACGATTGTGCAGGAGGAGCGGGTGGGATTCCTCTACGGCGCACTGGAGAAGCTGAAGCGGGTCGCGGGCGGCATTATCGAGAGGGTTGAGATATGATCGACGTACACGACGCGCTGCTGACGTTCCTGGAGGTGGCGGGCACGGAACTGAATGGGATGGTGGCGGATCGGCTGTTTGCCGGGCGGAGCGTGCCGCCGGTGGGTTACGATCCAGGGGATGGGCCGTGTGTCTGTTTTCGGGTGCGCGGCGGCAGGCCGGATTACGACGACGCGCTATTGATGACCAGCGTGCAGTTCAAGACATATGGGCACAACGAGGAGCGGGCGTTCGAGGTCTACCGGGCGCTGTACGACCGGCTGCATAACGGGCACGATGACGTGATCCTCCACGCGGAGGCGGAGGGGATCGGGCAGCCGTTGGAAGAGCCGGGGACGGAGTGGCGGTACGTGCTGGCGTTTTTTTTGGTGATGGTACGAGATGAGTGAGATAGGAGGATGTGATGGCGAATCCGAGTGTAACGAATTTGATCAAGACCGGGGCGGTGTTGTGGGTGGCCCCGGACGGGGAGAGTAAGCCGGACGAGACGACGGTGGACTATGGCGGCGCCTGGGGAGGCAATTGGGTGCGGGTGGGGTACACGGCGGCACCGGTGACGGTGGCCTACGAGAGCGAGGAGTTCGACCTGGTGGTCGAGGAGGTCCTGGGGCCGGTCAAGCGTTTCCGCACGGGCGAGGGGCTGATGCTGGAGACGGTGCTGGCGGAGATGACGGCGGATTATCTCCAGCTTGCGGCGGCGAACCAGGACACGGTGACGGAGACGGCGCAGGGCGCTGCCCAGGACGCATACGAGGAGACGGGCCTGGGGGGCGAGGCGGTGCTCACGGTGAAGGCCTGGGGGATCGAGGGCTTGTTCGTGGACAGCGACGGTAACGATCAGCCGCTGCGGATTTTCGTCCACCGGGGCACGGCGATGATCAACGGGGAGCTGGAATTTTCCAAGAAGGAGGATAGCTACCCGGGAATCCCGATCCAGATCAAGGCGTTGGCGGACACGACCCAGAGCGCGGGGCAGGAGTTGATCCTGTGGCAACGCGTGACGGACGAGAAGAGCGGATGAGAACAGCGACGGTAGTCATCGGCGACGCGGAATACACCATCGAGGAGAAGCGCCGTTCGGAGAACCGGGCCTGGCGGCAGCAGTTGGAGGCGCATTTCGACGAGTTGGCGGCCCTGCTGCAGGAGCAGGTGGACGACGCGCGGGGGCTTTCCAACGTGCTGGGCGTGGTCTCGGCCAAGGTGTTGCGGAGCGTGGACATCGTGGTGAGCCTGGTGGCGGATTACGCGCCAGAGCTCCCGCTGGAGGAGGCCTACGAGAGCGAGATCGTGGAGGTCTTCTGGGCGGTCCTGGGCCTCGCCTACCCTTTTGGCTGGGAGGGGCTAGCGGAGCGGATCCGTGGGCTGGCACAGAGTGGCCCGGCGCGGCGATAGACGTCTCTGAGCTGGCGCTGAGCCAGTGGGGGGTGGACGACGCGGCCCTGAGCGAGGTGGAGCGGGTGGAGCTCCTGACGGCCTTTATGCGTCGCCGCCTGTGGGAGGCGCGGGTGGTGGCGAGCGCGCTATCGACCCCGCCCCAGGCCTCGCCCGCGCGCGGGGTCGTGGGCCGGAGCGGGAAGCGGTATGACTCGATCTCGCCGAGTGCGTTCCTGGGAATGGTGGGTGGGTGACCGTCCATCCCTCCCCCCAGTTACAGGGGGAGGGATGGGGAGAGTGGAGGATTTATGATTACGCTGGGCGACGCGATTGTCTTCATACGCGGTGATCGGCGGCCGCTGGACCGGTCGCTGGATCAATCGGAGAAGAAGACGCGGGGCTGGGTGGGCGCGGTCGGCGGGTTGATCAGCGGCGGGCTGGCGGCGGCGGCGACGGCGGGGGCGGCGGCCATCGGCGGGATCGCGGCAGCCGGGGTGAAAGCGTTCGGCGAGTTCGACGTGACGCGAGCGTCGTTGGAGGAGCTGCGGGCCAGCTTTGGGGAGACGGCGGACGATTGGGTCCGTTGGACGGGCGAGATGCAGGCGGCGACGACGTTCAGCGACGAGGCGTTTCAGGGGGCGGCCTCGAATATGCGGACGCTGGTATCATCCTACGGGATGGGCGAGGATCAGGTTCGCGACTTGATCACGGCGAGCGCGGACCTGGCGGCGATGAAGCGGATCGGGCTGACGGAGGCGACGGAACGGGTCCAGGCAGCGATGAGGGGCGAGGCGGAAAGTGCAGAGTTCCTGGGGCTGACGCTGAACGATACGTATATGGCAAATATCGCGTTCGGCGGGTCGCTGGCGGATACGTGGGAGACGCTGAGTGACACGGAGAAGGCACAGTACCGCTACCAGGAGGCGCTGAACCAGATGGCCTACGCCGAGGGCCAGGCGGCGAAGCAGACGCAGACGTTCAGCGGGGCGATGGCGCAGATTCGGAACGTGGTGCAGGACGCCTGGGCGCAGATCGGGGGGGAGTTGGCCCCGACGCTGGACGACCTGGGGGTATGGCTGGCGGACAAGTTGCCAGGGGCGATTACGGTGCTGCTAGAGAGAGGCAGAGCGGTGTGGTCGTGGATCACGGGGACGGCGATT
>CAYQZG010000019.1:0-9430 GCA_964421785.1 uncultured Anaerolineales bacterium | reverse complement strand
GGATCACGGGGACGGCGATTCCGAAACTGCGGGAATGGGGAGAGACGTTTCGGGACGATATTTTGCCGCCCATTCGGTCGTTCCTGAGCACGGGCCTGCAGGTGCTGCTAGAGAGAGGCAGAGCGGTGTGGTCGTGGATCACGGGGACGGCGATTCCGAAACTGCGGGAATGGGGAGAGACGTTTCGGGATGATATTTTGCCGTGGATCCAGGCGATGGTTGACCGCCTTCGGACGTTTCGGGATGATATGGCACCGAAAGTCGCGGGAGTGGTCGAGCGGTTACAGAATTTGTTTGCAAAGTTGCGAGAGGCGTGGGAAAAAATCACAGCGGTATATCAGGAAAGCCTCGGCCCTGCCCTGGGGCGGCTGGTAGAGGCGCTGGGTCTGAGCGAATCGTCAGCGGGCGACATGGTTGGTGTGAACCTCTACGCGTGGCTGGAGGGGGTCCTGATGATCATCACGGGACTGGTAGATTGGTTTTCGTGGCTGGTCGACGTGGCGACGCCGTTCGTGGAGCTGGTGGGGGATCTGGTCAGTCTGCAGATTGAGAATTTTAGCAAAATCGTCGACCTGGTGACGGCTCTAGTTGAAGCGCTCAAGGGATTCGAGATTCCAGACTGGATGAAGGACCTGGGCGAGATATTTGAGGGGTTGACGGGGGTGGACATCCCGGATTGGTTGAAGCCGGGCAGTCCCCCGCCGCTGGCGAACGCAATCCGGGACATCTCGGCGGCGGTGCGGGATCTCCCGCCGCTGGAGTTTGGGGTGGAGGCGAACGCGGGCGCGCCGGTGATGGCGGCGGCGGGCGCGCGGGCCGGGGCTGGCGGCGCGGCGCGACAGGTCACGATCACCGGACCAATCCACGTCCACGGCGTGGAGGATGGGCAGTCGCTGATTGAGCAACTAACGGAAATGGCGAGGGGATAATGGGATACACCAGAGTATTGAGTTTTGACGGCAATTCCCTCTCGGACGAGGATTACTGGGCGGTGCCGATGGAGGGGGTGCGGCTCTCCCAGCCCGACCTGACGATCCAGACGGCGGCCCGCATCGGCGCGCATCCGTCGATCGCCGGAGTGGCGCGGGACAAGGTGGTGTTCCCGGTGATGATCGTCATCGAGGGGGCAAACCTAGAGGGCCTGCGGGACGACCTGCTGAGCTGGCTGGACCCAGAGGAGGAGGATACGGGCCAGTTGGTCATCGGTGGGGATGACAAAGGGGCGCGGTACGTGGACGCGATGTGTGAGACGCTGCGGCCGATGCAGGTCAACGGTCGCTACGTGCCGAGGGTATACGAGGCGCGATTCGTGATCGACAAGGATGTGCGGTGGCGTTCGAGCGAGCTGACGGAGGAGAGCAGCTGGAGCGTCACGGCAACAGGGGACACGACGACGGTCACGAACGGCGGCGACTGCCAGGCGTTCCCGACGATCACGATCACACCGACGAGCAACAAGACGGCGGGGAATGGGTTTACGTACAAGCGGTGGTGCCCTGTGGTTTGGAAATCGACGGCGAGCGTGAACCGATACCCGATCCTCCTGGGGACGGTGAACACGGCGACGCTGGTCAGCGGGGGCAAGGTTCAGAGCGATGGGGACGATTGGCGGGTGTACGTGGACGGCGAGGAGGTCGACCGGTGGTTTGGGGATTCGGGCACCAGCCAGTTCAACCAGACGGCGACGAAAACGTGGGTCAATATGGATTTCGAGGCCGAGGCGGAGGTGGATCTGAAGACGGCTATCGCTGGGGCTGGGGCAATCACCGAGATCGAGGCGGACGGGAGTATCACGGGGTTCCCATCGTCGGGGATCCTATTGATCGAGAGCGAGGCGTTTGTCTACACAGGCAAGAGCAACGTTGATCAACGGTTCACCGGGGTGACGCGGGCGGCCAAGGGGACGAGTATGGCGGCCCACGCGGCGGCGACGACGATCACGTGGATCCAGCACGATGTGTGGATTTATTACGGAGACACGGGACTGAGCGCGCCAACGCAGGATGACGATTACCAGCCAGCGTTTGAGCTGGACGATTCGACGAACGATTCCTGGGTGTACGAGGAATTCGGGGAGGACGGGGCTGAACGATCGGGCGGGTGGCACAACCAGCACGATACGGACGGTAATGGAACGGAGTACACAGCGAACCACGAAACAGACGCCAGCCCCTGGACGGAGATTGGTATGCGGTTTGATCATAGCAACAGTCACCTGACAGAATTCGAGGGATATTGGTATGTCTACAATCCGTGCGGGATCACGAACGCGAATTTCACCAACGGCGAGTATTACACGACATCTATTTCAGGGACCGGCACCTACCGGCGGTTGCGGATAAGATCGTCGTCAAGCGGGATTTCGTGGGTCAACGAGGACGGGATCACGACGAGCACTGAGGACTCGTGGACGGCGTGGAGTATCAATCGCGCGTTGACGTCTGGATCGTTGTACGTTGGATTGTTCACTCAGGTGGCGTGCTACACGAGTGGTGAATTGAGCGTGGAGTGCGCGGACGTCACGTTGACATTGAACACGACCTACACGCCGGATTCGAGCGTGGGGAGCGAGCAGTCGAACTATCAATTATCGGCTACCATCACGAACAACACCACGGGCGACAGCGTTACACTGTCTTACAATATGGCGCTCAATGAGGACCTGGAGATCGACACCGACGAGCGGACGGTGACCGACCTGGAGGACAACAGCGGGCAATTGCAGGCGATCTCGACGTTCAACACGGTGCGCAAGCACTGGCTGCCGCTGGATCCGGGATCAAACGAGTTGGAATACACCGAGACGGGTGTGCAGGGCGTGACCGTGGACATCGAATACCGCGAGAGGTACAGGGTCTGATGGCCGAGATCAGGATGACGATATTCGGGCGGACGGGCGGGCGGCTGGCGGACATCCGCCCTCGCCTGGACAGCGTGACGTGGAAATTGAACGACGAGGGCCGCGCGCACTTTTTCCTGCCGTACACAGACAGCAAATGCACCGAGCTAAATCTGAGACCGGGCAACTATGTGCTGATGGAATTTGAGAACGGCCTGCCGGATTGGGCGGGCGTGATCGACTATCCACGCGACCGAGACAGTGAGGGCGTGACGGTCAGCGCGTTCACGGGGGACCGTCTTCTGGGATGGCGCGTGAGCGGGGCCGACGATCATTTCGAGGCGATGGCGGCGGGAGCCATATTCCGACAGGCCATCCGCACGGCGAATGCCACGCAAACGCTGAATATGGCGGAGAATGATATGTATACTGGCGGCGACGCGATCACCCAGCGCTGGCACTATTACAACGTCCTGCGCCGGGTGCGAGAGCTGGCGCGCCTGAGCTATCAGGATTTCCACATCGGCCACCAGGTCAGCGGCGCTCTTCAGTTTCTGGCTAACTGGTATCAGACGCGGGGAGCGGACAAAACGCAGCGCGTTTTATTGGCGGAGGGGGCGAACGTCACGTCGCCGCACCTGTCGGAGCAGGGTCCAGTGGCGAACGTGATCTATACGGTTGGGGACGGCGCGGAGTGGGCCAGCCGTCCCGTTGGCGTTGCGACCGACGTAGCATCTATCGCCAGCTATGGATACCGGCAGTACGTGGAGCAGGTGCCGAGTGACAATCAATCGACGCTGGACGCGATGGCGGAGGCGCTGCTGGACCAGATGGCAGAGCCACGGCGGATGATCTCGATGACGGTCACAGACGACGCGCCTGCTGCATTTGCGGATTACGACATCGGGGACATCGTGGATACGTACATTTTCACGGGCGGGGGGGAGGACTGGCTGTTTGACGATCCGGTGCGGGTGATTGCTCGCTCCTGGACACCGAATGGCGAATGCGAACTGGAGGTTTCCGAATGGGTAGGCTAGACAAGGAACATTACATTGATAACCCGCTGCGCCGCATCGAGGCGCTGGAGCGGCGCGTCGAAACGGTTGAGCGCACGGCCCTGACGGACGTGACGGCAGTGGGCGGCGTCACGGACCACGGCAGCCTGAACGGCCTGGGAGACGACGATCACAGCATTTATACGCTGGTGGACGGTACGCGAGATTTCACCGGCGTCGTCGTCGGGGTGACACCGACGGCGGCGTCTCATCTAGCGACTAAGGGTTACGTGGATGGCGTCCCGTGGACGGATCACGGGGAGTTATCCGGCCTGGGTGACGACGATCACAGCCAGTACGTTCATATATCAAATGCCAGGACGATCACGGCACAGCACGAGTTTGCACCGGGGAGCTCCCAGGCTCCGTTCACGCTGGGGGCAAACGCGCAGAGCCAGCTTGTGACCGGCCTCCGGGCCGACGAAGTCAACAAGCAGGTGATTGCCGGTGATGGGTTGACCGGCGGCGGGACGCTGACGGCGAACCGGACGCTCGACGTGGGGGCCGGGACGTTGATCAGCGTGTCGGCGGATGCTGTGAACATCGCTGACGGTGGCAGTTTTCAGTACATCGGGACTGGGTCCGGATCTACCCCGGTCTGGCGCAACGTGTCGGCCCTAGCAGGGGCCGGGCTGGGTGAGAATTTGGGGTTGCTGTACATTGGCGCGGGGGATGGGATTGATGTCGGTTCGGATGATATTGCCGTAGACGTGACTGCTCTCCTGGGATCTGGGCTGACCGAATCATCGAATAACATCGACCTAGACTGGGGCACGCCGACCATCGGCACAATTGAGCCGGATGACAGTGCTGGCGCGGGAACATCAACGAATCCCGCCCGGAGCGATCACCAGCATGCAATTGCGTGCGCGGCGCCGTGGGACATTGAGCCGGACGACAGTGCTGCGGAAGGGACTTCCACGTCATTTGCGCGTGCGGATCACCAGCATGCGATTACGTGCGACACCCCGTCAGCAAACAGTGTCAGTGTCGCGGCGTCAGGGGAGGGGAGCGCATCCTCATTTGCTCGCAGTGATCATTCCCACAATTTGGATGAGAGTATTACGCCCACTTGGACGGGCAACCATACGTTCGAAGGAGCAACACGGCTTAACTTTCGCGATAGCGATCTGAGGATTCATTCCACCTCTGATGGAGTACTATTTCTCGGCGCTGATAACGCGTTATGGCTGAGTGGTGCTAATACTATTCAGCTCTTCAGTTCGAATGTAGATATTCGTGGAGAAGACCTTGTAGAAATCCAAGTAGGGGCCGTAGGAACTGGAGACGTGGATATTAACGCAAACGTAAATTTCCAGGGGGCAAAGACAATCAAATCGTCGGCGGATAGCCTGACGCTAGCACCAGCAGATGGGCTGGTGCTCGATCCATCCAGCGGTGACGTGACGACGACGGCGGCGATTGGTGCTGATAATTTCGTTTCTCAAACGACAGGCTGGCAGGTGAGTTACGCGGGGGCCGCTGATTTCCGGGACATGTACGCCGACGAGTTGACCGTGCTGGCATTCACCGCGTCGGTGTATTCGGCGCTGGCGGGTGGGCTGATTATCACGCAGAGCCGGGCCGAGGTGACACGAGATTTCACGATCCCAGACACGGGAAACACCGCCACACTGTACGTGAGCGACCACGAAGGCAGCCCGGACACCGCCGTTTTCGTGGCGAACGATTACGTGCGCTTGCGCGTCATCGACCGCAGCGGCGGCGGGCTGGTTGTCGCGGACGTGTACGGCACCGTGACGGGATACAGCGACGAGACGGGCGGGGAACAAAGCTGGACGTTTACGACGACGACGACGGGATACAGCAGCGCAGATGTGATTTACGCCGGGTCTGTGGCGCTCGATTACGGTCAGACAGGCAGCGGGTCGCGGGGCGTCTGGGAGGTGACAGTGCTCGATGCGGCTGGCAGTCCCTATAGCCAGGCGCAAACGTGGAGCAGCATCAGCAGCGGCGAGCCTGACGGATTTACCACACACGTCCGCACCGGCAACCTGGACGGACTATCTGGCGTAGGCCTAGAGTACGGCCTGTACGCCGGTAGCGGTTTGACGGATACGGATCAATACATTTTGGTGACCGACTCGCAGGCCGAACTGCACAACACCGATCTAGAGGTGCACGACGGCAGCAACACGGTGATCAGGCTGGACTATAGCACGCCGTACATCAGCGTGGGGGCGACTGCACCGACGGGCTACCTGACGGGCGATGGGTTCTGGGTCGGGAATGACTCAGGAACATACAAGTTGCACATCGGTGACGTCGATGGCGAACGGTTGCAGTGGAACGGCTCTGACCTGGCGATCTACGACCAGGATGGCACTGCTGTTTTCCAGGTGGACTCAGATGGTGCGTGGTTGAGCAATTTGGCGCTATCCCCGACGTTGGCCGATCAGTTCTTCTCCGCAAATGACGGCTTGCTACTGCTTGGCCCTGGCTGCCAGATAGCGCCAGGGAAGTGGGTGTCTGCACGGGGCCAGGTGGCGACGCTTGAGGGGGCGTTCAACCTGCGGGCGGGGCCGTGGGCGGGGACACGGGCGCTGATGGTGGAGGAGGAGACGACGAACTTGTGTACCAATCCGTCAATGGAGGCCAGTGCGTGGTCGCAAGTGATTGGCACGGTCTCTCAATCGTCCACTCAGGTACATTCTGGAGGCTATTCTTCCAAATGCAACGGTCCAGGTAGTGGTGGGCTTGGGTGGCTTGCGCGTACATCAAATGTCTCTGTTACTAATGGAGAAACATACACGTTTAGTGCCTGGTTGTTCATTGAGAGCTATGAAAGCGGGACTATCTATTTCAGGATGCGCGATTCTAGCTGGGGCAACATCTCTATCTCAGGCGCGTTGGCTGACACAGATCTAATTGGACAATGGCAACGTGTCACGGGTACATTTTCAGCGACGGAAACGTCCAGCGCATGGCGCTGCGAATTTTTATCATCGAACAGCGCCACTACAGCCGTGGTGTACATTGATGATGTTCAAATTGAGGAATCGGACTATGCCACCTCATACTGCGACGGATCCCTGGGCGCCGGATACGCCTGGACAGGCACACCACACGCCAGCACAAGCACGCGGACGGCGAATTACGCCACGCTGGACGACCACGCGGGGATGCTGGATGACCTGAACACGGTGACGTATTCAGTCTGGATTCAGGCGCAGTATGATGCTGACGACGCTAACTGGCCGTGTGGTGCCAATCCGGCGTATATCGTGGACGTTTACGGAGATGCGTCCAACCGGCTCATTGTCAGATTCAATCCATCGACCAGCGACAGGTTTGCTCTGTGGCTCAACGGGAGCGCCACGATTACGGTAAACAACCAGACATTTAAGGCCGGCGATTGGCTGCACCTGGTTGTTACTGCTGATTATAGCAACGATAGCTATAAAATGTACTTGAATGGCGACTTGATCGGCAGTAGCTCAGCGTCATTCAGCGCTCCGGCGGGGCTGAACCTGTGGAAGCTGGGCGTTCCCTCAGGCACAAACGTCGGATACAGCGGCGGCTGGACGTATGGAGAATACGCCGTCTTCAGCCGCGTGCTCTCTGCTGAGGAAGTAGCTGCGCTGTATCACCGCAACGCCCCGCTCTCTGACGCCGGCGCGTTCGACACGCCTGGACTGTATATCCTGGATGGACGCTTTAGCCTGGCGACCTCGACCAGCGGGGCACGGACGCAGATCGACGGCAGCGGCTGGTGGGCCTACGACGCGGACGGCGACGCGGCGTTCGGGTTGGCGCTGGAGGATTCCACGTCGTGGGGCGGCAAAACGCTTGACAAGGCCGACCTGCTCCTTGGCCGCGAGGCCGCAAGCACGGCCTGGCTCCTGTGGGACGCCTCGGTCGGCGACGTGACGCTGGGCGTCAACGCAACGACATTGATTCAAATTGACGCTAGCGAGCCGAGCGTGTTGATTGGCGACCAGTCGAATGAGCACGTCGAGATTACCAGCACGGCGATCAATCTCAATGACGGCGGGACGACGTACACCAGCCTGAGTGGTGGTGCATTGACGCTCGGCGATACGTCTAACGAGCACGTTACGGTAGACACATCTGGCGTTACGCTGTCCGACGGCGCGACGGATTATGCGGTGTTTGCAACGACGACAACGCTCGGAGACACAACGACCGGGGAGTATATCTCGTTATCTTCCTCCGGCATTGAGATGTACTCGAACTCCATCAAGGTCGTTGATATTGCCAATGACGGCGATTTTACCTTCGGCGAGGTGGCGGCGTCGAAAGCGAACATATTTTTCGACCGTTCAGAGGGACGCTTGAATTTCCGTGGGAATACCACGGTACAGGCCTATGTAGACACGGACGGGAGTATCGTTGCTGGTGGCGGTAACGTCACCATAAACTCGGATGGAATCACCGCTGACATATCGACGACAGCAAACCAGTTCGTCACACTCGATGCATCAGGGGAAGTCGGCTACATCTCGGCAGTACATATTCCATCCGGTGGATTGCAAGCCAGCGTGCTTGATATTGTAATCGACTTAACAGATGATGACATTGGGCAAATCCTGATGGCCCTTACTGGCAGCACGGCTAGAATGGCCGGCGGGATAAATCAAAACGGACTGTTCGTTGGGACAATATCCAGCGATATCACCCCGCTTTCGTTTACTGAAACCGCCGGGTTCAACGTCGGCGGTCACATCTGGATTACAGAGCGGTCATCGGACCCGGACGAACCAGCAGAAGGTGAGTCCGTTATCTGGATGTCCGATGGTACTGGCAAGGGAAATGATGGGGACGTGCTGATCGCTAGCAAGGCGGGCGGCACGACGAAATACGTGACATTATTTGATCATGACGCGGAGGGCCTAGCGTGGTGAGAAGGAAGGAGCGAGTTATAAGACCAAAGACACAAAGACACGTGGACATTCGATAAAATTTTAGAAGAGGAGATGGTATAGTATGAAATTCAAGGCAACAGTTTGGGAACGAGTATTTCTCACTTTGCACGCTGCAAATGTGAGCGGTAGGGCTGGACGTGTCAGAACGGCGATTAAGGTGATGGATGCCGTGGAGTTGTCTACCACGGAAAAGAAGGAAGTGGGCTACCGACAAGGGCCGCAAGGTCCACAGTGGGACGACACAGGCAACTTGATTGTGGAGGTTGAAATAGGCGATCGGGAAGCGGCAGCGTTAATGAGGCAACTGGTTGAAGATGTAGCAAGAGAGCGGGAGAAGCAGGGGGAGTGGAGTGTAGCCTTTCTAAGAAATTTTGAGGTTTTAGCTGGAAAGCTGGGGATTAACTTAGAAGAAATCGAGAAGGAAATTGAAATCGAGAAAGATCAGAAAATGGAGGAAAATGATGAAGAAAAAGATGTTTAGTAGAACATTGAGCGTAATTCTGGTTTTGTTAGTCGTGTTAATAAGTTGTAAAAGTATGCCGTCTCCTGGAGAATCGCCGCTATTGCCACCTTCTGGAGAATCGCTGCTACTGCCAGGTGCTTCTACCGAGGTGAACGTCCTGCTT
>CAYQZG010000018.1:1939-41464 GCA_964421785.1 uncultured Anaerolineales bacterium | reverse complement strand
CACATACGGCGCACGGCATGGCGGGGTTAAGTTTGTGAGCGCCACCCAACGGTGGTGCTTTTTGTGTGCTTGACGTGGGCGGTTTTCTGTGCTATTCTCAGCCTCAATCAAACTCCATCCCGATAGCTAGTGCGAGGTAGGCCATGCTGCGTGAAAGAGTCTCCGACAACATCTATGTCTTCACAAGTGACCTCTATGCTCAGGTGACCGCGGGGGCTATCGTCACGCCCGAGGGCACAGTGCTGGTCGACAGTCTACCCTTCCCCAGTGAGACACGCGAGATGGTATCTTTCATCCCTCGCGTGTCCCCAGAGGGCGTGAGATACGTTGTCTTGACCCATTATCACGCTGACCACGCCTATGGCAGCTATCTCTTCCCAGAAGCCGATCTCCTATCTCATCGGCTCTGCCGCCGGCTGCTGCAGGAACGGGGCTATCCAGCGCTTCAGGAAGCGAAGGCTCAAGAGCCCATGCTGGAAGATGTCAAGCTGCGCCTTCCTGACGTCACGTTTGAGGGTGAGGCTATGGCACTGCAGCTCGCTGAACAAGTCATCCAGTTGATTTGGGCTCCTGGTCACACTAGGGACTTGATCATGGTCTATGTCGAGGAGGACAAGGTGTTGTTTGCCTCAGACACTATGATGCCCGTCCCCTCCATCGTGGATGGCAAGCTAGATCCCTTCAGACGCACACTCAAGAGTATCAAACAACTGGAGATCGATAACCTGGTGCAGGGTCACGGTGAGGTTATTCTGGTCGGGGAGGTCGAGCAGGCTGTCGACGCCAGTCTGGCGTACCTGGACAGTATCGAGGAGAAAGTCAACAGTGCTATCAAGAGCGGAGAGGGCAAAGAGGCTTTACGGAACGACAACATCGAATCCACCGGTCTCTCCCGCCTGCCTCTTCACGGCCAGGTACAGCAGATCCACGTGTCGAACCTGTTGGCTCTCTACGACCGGAGGACGGCCAATTGAGCACACCGAGCTCACTGCCCGGCCCATGCAGCCAGGAGCAAGGATTTTAGCACCAGAGACCTTTGAGATTTCGATTGAGACCTTGCAACGCGCAGTCTTGTGCCGGAACGTTTGAAGGTTGGAACGTTGAAACGTTGAAAGTTTCGATTGAGACCTTGCAACGCGCGGTCTTGTGCCCGCTGGAGCTGTTTTCGGTGTCTTGACAGGCCGCGCGAAAACCTCAAAGGTCTAAGACACGCGTTCCTGCCCATGCAGCGGGCTGGCTTGACATCCTCACGCTCTGTGGCATAATTCCGCTGAGTTTCTAAAGGCGCTGATGGAGACGAGTAGGCGTGAAGGCACCGCCCAAGCGAGCCCGGAACCGGTGAGAGCCGGGCACGGGGTCCACGCCGAAAATCCCTCCGGAGCCGCTGATTGAACGGTTGTGGATCGAAGATCAGGCCAAGTAGGTCCAGACGGGGCCGTCACCCGTTATCAAAGACGCGGCGATGTTGGTCGCCGAAAGAGAGGCCTTGCGTTGCAGGGCAAATAGGGTGGTACCGCGGGAGTATGCGACTCTCGTCCCTTACGGGACGGGGGTTTTTGTTTTCTGGAGGAGTAGGAGGGACTATGTTTGAACCTGTACCGAACCCGGTTGACTTCGTAGCTCAGGAGAAGGAGACCCTCGAGTTCTGGGAGGCGACGGGCGCTTTCCAGAAGCTTGTCGAGCTGCGGAAGGAGAGCCCGCGATGGTCCTTCATCGACGGCCCGATCACGGCCAATAACCCCATGGGCGTGCATCACGGGTGGGGTCGCACGTACAAAGACGTCTATCACCGCTACTGGGCCATGCGCGGGTACCGAACCCGCTACCAGAACGGCTTCGACTGCCAGGGTCTGTGGGTTGAGGTCGAGGTGGAGAAGGAGAAAGGCTTCAAGTCGAAGCGAGACATTGAGGAGTATGGCATTGATCGCTTCGTGCGGGACTGCAAGGAGCGCGTCCTGCGCTACGCGGCTGTGCAGACCGAGCAGTCCGTTCGCCTGGGCTACTGGATGGACTGGAACGACGCGGATCGTCTCCGCTGGCTGGCCGAACAGGTGAAGAAGAACCCAGAGACGGAGATCACGGTCGACGGCCCCGAAGGCTCGGTGACGGACACCGTTGAAAACGTCGTCGCTCGGCTAGGCCTGCCAGAGCTGGGCGGGTCATATTTCACGTTCTCCAATGAGAATAACTATATGATCTGGTCGATGCTCAAGCGCTGCTGGGAGAAGGGCTGGCTTTACAAGGGTACTGACGTCATGCCCTGGTGCCCACGCTGCGCGACCGGCATCAGCCAACACGAGATTGTCACGGAGGGCTACCGAGAGCTGACCCACCCCAGTGTCACTGTCCGGTTCCCGCTGCGCGGGAGAGAGAATGAGAGCCTCCTGATCTGGACAACAACACCGTGGACCCTGACGAGCAACGTGGTCGCCGCGGTCGGCCCGGACCTCACCTACGTCCGGGTTCGCCAGGGCGACGAGATCCTCTATCTGTCCAAGGGTGCGCTGCCGATCCTGGAGGGCAGCTTCGAGGTGTTGGAGGAGATGGATGGAAGGGGGTTGAGAGGGTTGACGTACGAAGGCCCCTTCGATGAGCTCGATGCCCAGCAGAAGATGGGCGGTCCGCAGGCGCACCGCGTGATCCTCTGGGAGGATGTCGGCGAAGAAGAGGGAACGGGCATCGTGCACATCGCGCCGGGATGCGGTGCTGAGGACTTCGAACTGGGCCAGGAACACGGACTGCCCGCCATCGCGCCGCTGGACGAAGAGGGTGTTTTCGTGGAAGGCTTCGGTCGCTTCACAGGGACAGACGTATTGGAGAGCCCCCGCCGGGTCTTTGAAAGCCTGCGAGAAAAGGGATTGTTGTACCAGGTCGAGGACTATACACATCGCTATCCGGTCTGTTGGCGCTGCAGCACCGAACTCGTCTTCCGACTGGTCGACGAGTGGTTCATCTCGATGGACGAACTGCGTCACGACATGATGGACGTGACCAGGCAGATTCGCTGGATCCCCTCCTTTGGTCTGGATCGAGAACTGGATTGGCTGCGCAACATGGACGACTGGATGATCAGCAAGAAGCGGTACTGGGGTCTCGCGCTGCCCATCTGGGAGTGTGAGTCCTGCGGCCACTTCGAGGTCATAGGCGATGAGCACGAGCTTGAGGATCGTGCAGTGGTCGGCTGGGATTCATTCAAGGGCCACACGCCTCACAAACCCTGGATCGATCAGGTATGCATCGAGTGCCCGGAGTGCGGCGCGGAGGTCAAGCGCATCCCGGACGTTGGCAATCCCTGGCTCGACGCCGGCATCGTCAGCTTCAGCACCCTGAGGTACCGCACTGATCGCGACTACTGGCGCAAGTGGTACCCAGCTGATTGGATCAGCGAGTCGTTTCCCGGTCAGTTCCGCAACTGGTTCTACAGCCTGTTGGCCATGGCGACGGTCATCGAGAACTCACCGCCTTTCGAAACCTGCTTCTCGTACGCGCTGCTTCTGGCCGAGGATGGCCGAGAGATGCACAAATCCTGGGGCAACGCCATCGAGTTCAATGAAGCAGCCGACGAGATGGGGGTCGACGTGATGCGCTGGCTCTACTGTGCTCACAAACCGGAGAAGAACCTTCTATTCGGCTACAATAGGGCCGACGAGGTCCGCCGGCAATTCCTGATTCCGCTGTGGAACGTTTATGACTTCTTCGTCACATACGCCAATATCGACGATTGGCGACCGACTGTTGGCTGGTCTCAGGTCCAACCAGAACAGCCGACCCTCCTGGATCGCTGGATTCTAGCACGACTGAATCAACTCATCGCCAAGGCAACGGATCGCCTGGAGAACTACGACGCCTATGCCACGACAATGGCGGTCGAGGTGTTTCTCAACGACCTCTCGAACTGGTACGTGCGGCGCAGCCGACGCCGTTTCTGGAAGAGCGAACAGGACGCCGAGAAGAGCGCGGCCTATGCGACACTCTATCACGTCCTGACCGTGCTAACCAGGCTCCTGGCGCCCATCTTGCCTTTCGTTACGGAGACGATGTACCAGAATCTCGTCCGCTCCCACGATGAAGAGGCGCTCGAGAGCGTTCACCACACACGATGGCCGGAGGCGGGCCTAGAGAAACAGGCCGATGAGGAGCTTCTGGCCCAGATGGCGCTTGCCCGCGAGGTCGTCACGCAGGGACACTCAGCCCGCAACAGCGAGGGTATCAAACTGCGCCAACCGCTGGCGCGGGCACTCGTCCATCTGGAGACCGGCATGGAACTGAACGACGAGCTCGTCGATCTCGTACAGGACGAGCTGAATGTCAAGAAGGTGATCTTCAGCGACGACGTAAGCGATCTGATCTCCTATCGCCTCCTGCCTGACAGCCAGAAGCTGGGGCCTCGCTTCCGAGACAGATTCCCGGCGGTGAAGGCGGCTCTGGAATCGATTGAGGATCCAGTAGAAGCCGAACGCCGCTTGGAAGCAGACCTTCACCTTGAGCTAGAGGTGGCCGACGAGACGATCGAGCTGGCCCCGGATGAGGTTCTCGTCCGCGAGGAACCTCGCGAGGGCCTGGCCGTAGCCTCGGAACACGGCTTGACCGTGGCCATTGATGTCGAGCTGACCCAGGAGCTTCTGGCCGAGGGCTTGGCCCGGGATGTGGTGCGACGCGTGCAGAATTTGCGCAAGGAAGCGGACTTCGATCTTGATGACCGGATCGTGACAATCTATCAGGCCGAGGAAGGGCTGAACGAGGCAATTGGAGCTTGGTGTGACTACATCGCTGCCGAGACATTGAGCGTGGAACTGAGAGAGGGGACACCTGACCTGGACGAGACCAACACGGTGAGTGAAGATCAGGTTGAAGGCTACTGGCTCAGATTGGGCATCCATAGGGCGTAGGCGCAGGCTTGTGCCCGGGCTTTCGCTTGTCCCGAGGTTTCGAGGACAGAGCGCCAACGCAGCGGGGCGATCGTATGTGTCGCCGTCATTACGCCGAGGGCTATCGCATTCAGGCTCAAGGCCCTGGTCCTTGAGGGCGTCGCAGGCGAGAGAGCAGCGTTGTGTAGGCGAAGCGGCATTCATGCTGACGGATGACGGGCGGAGGCCGCCTACGAGACGGGACCTAGGAGCGCACGATGTCCATATGCGATTGCCCTGTCACTACGCCCGCCCTTCCTTGCCAAGTCGGGCCGAGTGCAGTAGAATATAAAGTCCGATGCTGCAATCCGGTCAGCCAGGAGCCCAGGCGCTCTTCGTTGCACAGCGCGGACGGGGTCTGGGATTACCAGCAAGCGACGTGTCGAGTTCAGCAGGATGCCGGCAAGCACATGAAAGGAGGCGATCATGCCTTTCTCCTATGAACGAGCCAGACGCGAACTATGCGAAGAGAAAAAAGAGTTGCAAGAGCAGCTTGCGCAGCTCCAAAACGACGAGTATGAAGGCGTTGGCTACGGGAACCACATGGCCGACGACGGAACCGAGGCCTTCGAGCAGACCGTTGACGTCGGTTTCCGGCGTGGCATTGAGCTCTCCTTGGAGCGAGTGAACCACGCGTTGCGCAAGATTGAGAACGGGACATATGGTATCTGCGAGGACTGTGGCGGTCGAATCGACCGCGCCCGCCTCGAAGCTCTGCCACAGGCAGTCTACTGCCTAGAATGCCAAGCTGAGCACGAATACAGGGCGCTGCCTCGTTGAAAGAGCGAACCCGAGATAGTTTGACAATACCCCTGGTGGCAGCGCTGTCGGTGCTCGCCGACCAGGCAACCAAATACTTCGTCAGAGTGAACCTGAGGCCGGGTCAGTCTCTGGACCTGAGCCCCTCGCTCAGCTCCCTCTTCCATATCACCTACGTCACAAACTCCGGTGCTGCTTTCGGACTCTTCCCCAACTGGAGTCAGGTCTTCATCGTCGTAGCCGTGATCGTCATCGTGGCCCTCATCTGGTACTATTTCCAGTTGTCCAGCGGGCAATGGCTGGTGCAGCTGGCGCTCGGCCTCCAGCTTGGCGGGGCAATCGGCAACCTGATTGACCGGCTGCGCTTCGCGGGCCAGGTTGTCGACTTCATCGATCTCAACTTCTGGCCGCTACGTCGCTGGCCCGTCTTCAATATTGCGGATGCATCGATCGTCACTGGCGTTACTGCGCTGACGCTGTTGATGATCTGGGAGGAATGGCAGGAGGAACGCACGAGCAGAAAGCTGGCGACGGCCCCGGATGACTGAGCCGAGAGCATCCTCAGAATCGAAACCGACTGTGATCTCCTTTGTCGTCGAAGAGAGCGACAAGCGGCTCGACAAGGTGGTCCGTGACCGCGTGCCCGACTTGAGCCGCACACAAGGCCAGCGGTTGATCGAGGCTGAGCACGTAGTGGTTGATGGTCATCCGCGAAAACCTGCCTACCGCGTCGAAAGGGGAGACTTCGTCACTGTCGAGCTTCCGCCGTCGAATCTCAATGGAGATAGTTCGTCACGAGCCATCCACCCGGAGCCCATTCCCCTGGATATCATCTATGAAGATGAGCAACTGCTTGTTCTCAACAAACCAGCGGGTATGGTCGTACATCCAGCGCCTGGACATCCCAGCGGCACACTAGTCAATGCACTACTGTCCTACCATCCACCTATCGCTCGGGTTGGACCACGAGACCGGGCAGGCATCGTTCACCGGCTGGACAAGGAGACGTCCGGGGTACTCGTCGTCGCCAAGGTAGAAGCCACCCTGGTAGCCTTGCAGGAGCAGTTTAGGGACCGCGAGGTGGAAAAGACGTATGTGGCACTGGTGCACCATCGCGTTCAGCCATCGGAAGGCATTATCGAGGTACCGATTGGGCGCCATCCGCGGCATCGACAGAGAATGGCACCTCGGGCCGAGGGCAAGTACGCCCGCACGCGGTATCGTGCTCTAGAATTCTTCCGCGAGTATACATTGCTTGAACTCCACCCTTACACCGGTCGGACGCATCAGGTACGCGTACACCTCTCCTGGTTGGGACATCCTGTCGTTGGGGATACCGTCTACGGCCACCGCGACCAGCCGCTACTCAAAGAGCGCCACTTTCTTCACGCCTACCGACTTCGCTTCGTGCACCCAGTTGCTGGAGACAAGCTTGCCTTCGAGGCACCCCTTCCAGAAGAACTGGCAAACGTGCTCGACGGACTGCGCCCGTCCAAACCTCGAAGACATAACTTACATTCTGTTTCATCCGATTGACAGGAGGATTGATGCCTACACAAGAGATTACCGTCGCAACCGTGCAGATGGAACCTCAGCTTGGTCAGATGGAGGAGAATCTCGTCAAGATGCGCGAGTTCATCGATCGTGTGGCCACCGAGCAGCCTGTGGATCTGATTGTTTTCCCTGAGCTTATAACAACAGGCTATGAACTCGGCCCACGCTTCCCTCAGCTTGCCCAGCGTGTCCCTGGTCCGACAGTCAACCTAATTGCCCAGCGCGCCAGCGAACTCGGCATCCACGTCGCCTTTGGTATGGCCACCAAGAAGGAGAAGGTCGAGAGCATTCTCTATAACACTGCCATTATGATCGGCCCCGACGGGGATGTCCTTCATCAGCACCACAAGATCCACTTGCGGGGTGAGGAACAGATGCTGTTCCGCTCCGGCTATCGCATCCGCGAGTGCGAGACATCTCTGGGCGAAGCAGGGCTGACCGTCGGCATGATGGTCGGCTGGGACTTAGCCTTTCCAGAGACAGCACGTAGCCTGGTTATGCGTGGATCGGAGTTGCTGCTTGTTCTCGCGAACTGGGAGGAGCCACACGCCGAAGAGTATCGTGTCTACCTAAGGGCACGAGCGTACGAGAATGCTGTCTTTATCGCCGCTGCCAATCGAGTCGGCGAGGAACCCTCATACACCTTCTTTGGCAAGAGCGCTATCGTCGACCCCTATGGCCAGTTCTATGCCAGCGTCGACGAGCCGACCGAGGGGTACGCCGTGGCGACGCTAGACCTAAGCAGGATGCGGCGCCGCCGTGACGAGACGCAGATCCTCCAGTGCCGTCACCCGAGCACGTACCGAGACGTGTCGCGGAAATACTAGCGCGATATCTGCGGGCCGGGACTATGCTTGCTCAGAACCGCCACGCATGGTGACTGCTGACCAACCAGAACAGCGCAACTAAGCATGCAGTGCCGAGCTTGGCGCTTTGTGGGTAGAGTATGTGCAGGAGGATCAGTATTGTGATAGTTCGATTGCGCGGATTACGTGGTGGTGCTTCGGCCATATCTCACTTCCCAGATTGGATCCAACTATGCATCTAGCCGATCAAGTTGAACATCTCTTGTGCAGTCGGCGCGTCTCCGACTTGCCCGAGCACTTCGTCCTACCTCATTACAGCGGTTACTCCATCGTCAACCTTGCGCCGACCGTGGCCCAGCTCATGGGTATAAGACTGGAAGGTAGAACTCCCGCCCTCCCCAAACACCTGTGGACTGACCTGGCCCACGATGTCAAGTGTATCGTGCTGCTCATCCTCGACGCTGTCGGCTACCGCCAGCTGCAGCACTACCGGGACACGGAGAGCTCTCTTTTCAGCCGTCTCGCTCTCAAGGGACGCTTGGTTCCCATTACGTCTGTATTCCCCTCAACCACCGTGTCGGCATTGACCTCGATCTGGACCGGGCAGCCGCCCTTGGGCCACGGCTTTCTGGGAACAAAGATGCTCCTCCCCAAGCAGGGCGTCCTGGCCAACATGTTGAAAATGGTACCAGCCGCGTACGGTGGGGGTGGAAAGCTAGAGGACTGGGGTTGGGAACCGGATGAATTCATCCGCGTGCCCAGCTTGGCTGCACGGCTGGGGGCCGCTGGGATCAGGACCGTGGCACACACGCGTCTTTCCTTCATCGGCAGCAGCTTAACTCGGATTTTTCTGCGCGGCATGGACGAGGTGCGTGGCTACGTCGGCCTGAGCGACTTATGGCTCAACCTGCGGCGCACGCTCACCGAGAGACAGGCCAACCAGCGGCTCTTCATCGATGCCTACTGGGGCGGCGTTGACAACGTGGGACACGTCTATGGACCGACGGGGGCGTATCTGCCATCAGCGATGCGCCACATCGCCCGGTCGTTTGAGGAGGATTTCCTCGCCCGCCTGCCCAAAGAAGCACGAGAGGATACGCTGTTGATCGTCACCGCTGATCACGGCCAGATCGCGACACCACCCGAGCGGGTGGTGCACCTGCCGGATCACCCGGCTCTGCAGGAGACGCTGCTCCTTCCACCGGCCGGAGAGTCACGAGCTGCGTACTTCTACGCCAAGCCTGGGCAGAAGGATGCACTCCGCGACTACGTCACGGAGCATCTAGCGGATCGCTTTGCGCTACAGGAGACAGAGCGAGCCCTGGAGATAGGGCTCTTCGGCCCGCTGGGAGCCCTCACCCCCCACTTGCGGGCTCGCCTAGGGAACATGCTGCTCATCGCGAAGGATGACAGCCGACTGACGATGAGGGAAAAGAAGAAAGAAAGCGGCATCCAACTACGCGGCCACCACGGCAGCTTGACGCCGGAGGAGATGCTGGTGCCGCTTCTGATGGTGCGGCTGGACAAGCTCTAGGAAGGCCTTCTTGCAGAGAGCTCGGGCGGACGCTGCCCAAGCCGGCCTGCAGGTGCGCCGGTTGCATACGGATGCTCATCATATCCCCATGCGCATCCGAAGCGCCGCTGAGTTGGATAGCAAGCGGACGATCACCGTTTGCGCTCGAGGAGTTTCTGCGCCAAGCCGCGGAGCGCCTCGTCGACTCTTGGTTGCAGATCCCCTCTGTCCAGGGCAGCCAAAGCCTGCTCGTGATGCTGACGGGCCAGCTGCTCAGCGAATGCCCGGCTGCCCACCTCCTCCAAGAGGTCCGTGGCCCTTCGCACGTCAGCAGGTGCGAGCTCCCCTTGGTCCATGAGTGAGCGCAACTCGGCGCTACGCTCCAGGCCGTGGAGAAGGGGCAGCGTCTTCTTCCGCCGACTGATGTCGGCCCCCACCGGCTTGCCGGTGACGTCGGAGTCGCCCCAGATACCAAGAACATCGTCGAGCATCTGAAACGCCAGGCCTGAGTGACGACCAAAGGCCCGTACTTCTTCACGTTGAGTGTCAGGCGCGCCTGCGATCAGAGCGCCCATCTCACAGGAGCAAGCCACCAGCGCCGCCGTCTTCCTCTCAATCATGGCCAGGTAGTCCTCGACGGAGACATCATTCTGACTCTCGAAACCGATGTCGAGATACTGCCCGGTCGTAAGCACCACACATGTCTCGTTGAACAGCCGTGCGGCGCGGACCACGGTCGCATCAGGGACATCTCGCCCCTGTAGTCTCAGCATAGCTAGCTGCGACACGGAGAACAAGGTGTCCCCCGCATTGATGCCCTGCGCCTCTCCCCAGATCGACCAGACAGTAGGACGGCCACGGCGCTTCTTGTCTTGATCCTCAATATCGTCGTGGATCAGAGTGAAATTGTGCAGAAGCTCAATAGCGGCCGCCGCCGGAAGAGCCTGCCTCCACGTCCCACTGCACCCTTCACACGCCAGCAAGCAAAGCACCGGCCTAATCCTCTTTCCTGACCGGGCGTCGCACGGCCGAAAATCTACATCGACCCAGCCCAGGTGATAGCGAAGCAGATCAAACAGATCGCCCTGGCCTGGATCGTGAGCTTTAAGCACAGCGTTCATCTCACGCTCGATGGACGGCAGATAGCGAGCAAAGAACGGTTCGAACGTATTCACTCGCCTACCTGCCTTTCCCTGTACGGCATGTCCTCAACGTGCGACCTCCGCCGAGTCCTCCAGAACGGACCATCCGTCTCCAGACTCATGAAGAATAGTTGCTTTCTGCAGCGCCGCGATGTCTCGGGTGCCGGTGACAAACATGGCCTTGCGCAGTTGATCGACCAAGAGAAGGATCAGATCGATCACCGCTGAGGTCGACTCGCTGGCAGCCTTCAGGAAGGGACCTGCAATGCCGCAGGCCGCCGCACCCAGCGCGATTGCTTTGGCGATCTGGATACCGTCTCGAATCCCTCCACTCGCCATCGTAGGAATTGCGGGCGCTCCTCGCCGCGCCATTCGCAAGCTCTCCGCGGTGGGAATTCCCCAATCGGCAAAGGCCGCCGCCACCGCGCGCTGACGATCCGTCACGGCGCGATACATCTCCACCTGGCTCCAAGAGCTACCCCCCGCACCCGCCACATCAATGGCAGCGACGCCAGCGTCGGCCAGCTGACGGGCCACCGGCGCAGAGATGCCCCACCCTACCTCCTTCACCATCACCGGCACGTCCAATGCTCCACAGACAGCCTCGATCCTGGGCAGCAAGTCGCCAAAGCGAGTATCCCCCCCTGGTTGCAGCGCCTCCTGCAGCGGATTGACGTGCAACGTGAGAGCGTCTGCCTCGATCATCTCCACGGCCCGGCGGCACTCATCCACGCCGTAGCCGTAGTTTAGCTGCACAGCGCCGAGGTTTGCCAACAGCAAGACATCCGGTGCCACGCGCCGTACCCGGTAGGTATACTCCAAGGAGGCATCCTCAATCGCCGCACGCTGGGAGCCCAAGCCCATACCAATTTCGGCATTCTGCGCTGCTTCAGCAAGGCGACGATTGATGATCTCAG
Organism: uncultured Anaerolineales bacterium; assembly: GCA_964421785.1. Classification (GTDB taxonomy): domain Bacteria; phylum Chloroflexota; class Anaerolineae; order B4-G1; family B4-G1; genus SKLM01. The sequence goes on along the minus strand of CAYQZG010000018.1, from coordinate 29,866 downwards.
CCTCTGGAGTTCCGCCAGTCATACCGGAGATGATAAGCGGTGCTGCCAAACGCTTTCCCAGAAACCGGATCGACGTGTCAATGGCCGTGAGATCAATGCCAGGAAGTGCTCGGTGAAGAAGAAGATAGCGCTCAAGCCCCGTGGTAACGTGCTCGAATCCGACCTCCTCCTCTAGATTGATGCGGATATGGTCCGATTTGCGTTCTTGGTGCATACCATCTCTAGGCGTAACTTAGGAGGTTCTTCCGTGTTATCATGACCGGTATGATACCCGTACCGAGTTGGGTTGTCAACCATGCACACAGGCATTTGACAAACATCACGCTGCGAGTAGAATAGAATGACGTAGACTTGGATCGAGAACTACAAAAGGAGGTATCGCAATGGAGAACACACTAGAGGAAATCCAGGGCATCATCGTCGATCTGCTGGGTGTGAAACCAGAAGAAGTGACCCACGATGCGCGTTTCCGTGAAGACCTTGGTGCCGACTCGCTCGACCTTGTCGAGCTAATCATGGAGTTTGAGGACAGGTTTGGCGGGACTATCTCCGACGAGGAAGCACAACAGATCGAGACTGTCGGCCAAGCTGTCGATTACGTTGATCAGCGCATGAAGAGCGAGTGAAGTAGTCCACAGCTGCTTGTCGGAAGCTCCAGAGAATTAGGCTACACGTATCCAGTAGTTCGCCCATCAGCAGCTCAGCCTCACAGGCCATCGGCTCACGCCGGTGGTCTTTTGCTGAGGCTAGGACAAGACCAGAGAAGAAGCTTGTCGACTGTGGCTGCGGAGAAGAGCTCGAAGATGGCCGGACAGTAGCCCGTTTTGCGGATCTGAGCTATAATACGACCCTCAATGGCGCCACCCGAAGCATAGGCGTACCATCGCTCAACATTAGTTAACACACTCGAACTCAGGAGCGAATCAATGCTAAGCAAGGAAAAGGTGATGAAGCGTTTTCGTTGGACTGTGCTGGTCGTTTTGACAGTGGGCCTTTTTCTGACCACAGCGGCTGATGCTCAGACAAAGACGTTGCACTGGGAGCGCTTCGACGTCAACGTCACAATCCTGGAGAACGGCGACTTCGTCGTCGAGGAGGTTCAGGAGATCGTCTTCACCAGCGGGCAGTTCCACTTCGGATACCGCAACATCCCTATGGACCGTCTGGAGGAGATAACGGATGTCGCCGTATGGGAGGGAGATCGCCAGTACAGCCGGGGTTATGGCGACAGTTACACCTACCAGACATCTGTGGACGACGGCGACTTCCAGATCAGGTGGTACTTCCCCTACACCTCGGACTCGTCCCATACGTTCATACTCCGCTATACTGTCAAAGGTGGACTGCGGTACTACGATGGGGGCGATCAGCTGTATTGGAAAGCGGTTTACGAGGATCGTGACTTCCCGGTCTACGCCTCAACCGTCACAGTCAGGCTACCTGACGGTGCGATGGCGGAGCCAGTCGCTGCCTACGACACTGAGGCCTCGGTGAGTGGCGAGGGAACCAGCACGGTCGCTTTTCAGGCGCAAGAGACCATCGATCCAGGGCAGGAGTTTGAAGTACGCGTCCAGTTCCCTCACGGTATCGTCCAAGGCTCGGAGCCAAGCTGGCAAGCAGCCTATGATCGCAAGGCGGACTGGGAGGAGGGGCCGCAGGATCTCGTCAATCTTGGTTTGGGCACGCTGGGTGCACTACTCTTCATCGGCGGCCCGCTCGGTCTCCTATTGCTCTGGTATCTGCGAGGGCGCGATCCCGAGATATCCCTGCCCGCCGAGTACATCTCGGAGCCACCGTCCGACGATCCGCCGGGCGTAGCAGGCACGCTCGTGGACGAGAAAGCAGATATGCAGGATATTATCGCCACCCTGGTCGATCTTGCTCGGCGCGGATATCTAAGGATTGAGGAGGAACGTGAGCGCGGTTTCTTCAAAGCCAGCAATTTCGACTTTACGTTCCGCCGCACCGGCAAGGATGCGGGTGACCTTCTAGCTTACGAGCAACGGCTTCTGAGTGAAATATTCGATGGACGCAGGTCTCGCCGTATGTCAGATCTGCGCAACGAGTTCTATCAGGCGATCCCGGGCATCAAGAGCAAGCTCTACCGTCAAACGGTCAAGCACGGCTACTTCACAGCAAGCCCAAGCAAAGTGCGGAAGCGCTACGCAGGCATCGGGATTGGCTTGCTCGTCGCGGTGTTCGCCTGCGGCATACCCGGCATGGCCTTGTTGGCGGAGTACGCCGGCGCCGTGATTTGCCCCTTTGTGGGCATCGGCGTCACCGCCATCGGCGTCGCGATTCTGGGTCAATGGATGCCAGTCAAGACACGCAAGGGGGCAGAGCAAGCCACTCGCTGGGAGGCCTTCAAACGTTACCTGAGTAACATCGAGCAATACACGAATCTTAGTGAAGCCACAGATCAGTTCGAGCGCTACTTGCCCTACGCCATCGCTTTGGGCGTGGACCGAAGCTGGGTGCGGAAGTTCTCACGGATCGAGGAGAGGCCAGTACCGATCCCGGTCTGGTACCTACCGATGCCCAGGCCCGGCTATGCAGGAGGTGCGCGACCAGCGGGCATGGGCAAGAGCCCAGGATCGGGTGGTTCAGCACCTTCGCTCCAGGATATGTCCGATAGCCTCTCCGGCGGGCTACAGAGTATGTCAGATGGCCTGACGGCGATGCTGAACACGGCGGGCAGCACGCTCTCCAGCCAGCCGAGCAGCTCCGGCAGCAGTGGCGGCGGAGGCTTCTCCGGCGGAGGTTTCTCCGGAGGCGGGGGCGGGGGCGGAGGCGGAGGTGGTGGATTCGGATAGAACACCGTTGCCAGCAGGAAGCGACAGAAGATAGGAGATCATATCAATGAACACCGGCAAGACTATGGGCATCATCCTCATCCTCATCGGCATAGGCGTCTGCGTCGTAGCGGGAGCTTGGTTGCTCGCGAGCGGCGCTGAACCGGAGAGTAACCGGCAGCTTTCAGGAACGATCGTGGGAGCAGCCATCGTCTTCATCGTTGTCGCTCCCGTTGTCGGCGTTGGCGTCTTTCTCCTCATACGTGGTCAGCGTGAAGCCGCAGAGATGGCCGAAGTTGAGAAAGAGCAGAAACTGCTGGGGATGATACAGACTCAGGGACAGATCTCGATCTCAGAGGCAGCCATAGAGCTCGACGTGGATCGTGCCCAAGTTGAGAACTGGATCTATGATTTAGTTGACAAGCGACTCTTCGCCGGCTATGTGAACTGGGACGAGAGAACGCTCTACTCTCGCGACGCGAGTCAGATGCGGGGGAAGAACCGCTGTCCCAACTGCGGCGGCGAGGTGGAACTGGCCGGTAAGGGTGTGGTAGAGTGTCCTTACTGCGGGGTAGAGATATTCCTCGATTAGGGAGATCCAGGTTCAAGGAAAGCTTGACAGCCCAGCGACATCCGCCCTGGAAAGACACCGGAGTTCCCAAGAGCATTCAGGGTGTCGCGGCGAAGCAACTTTCCGGAGCGCTATGCGTATAAAACGTAGGGTCTATCAGGACGTCAGAAAACAAGGAGGGAAGGATCAATGGACGATATTCACGGGAAGGTAGAAAGCCAGCGCAATGCGCTGGAGAAGCTAATCGGCTCCATTCCAGGCTTTAGCGGCTATCAGAAGCGCCAGAAGCGTCGCGAGGCCGACAGACTGCTGCGCGAGACTATGGCCAGGAAGCTGCAGGATCAGCGTCGACGCCTCGACGCGGCCCAGAAGAAGCTCATATCCCACGGCAGGCTGGATCTGGTCGATGACGTCGAGAGCGCTGTGACACAGCTCAAGACATTCACTGATCGGATACGCTTTGCGAGCTACGGGTACGCTGGTCTATTCGACGCGGTGAAGATCAGGGAGAATGAACTGAAGCAACTGTATGACTTCGACGCGGCGCTGATCGATTACGTTGAACGACTGGACACCGCGAATGACCATCTGCGAACGGCGATCTCGGAGGGCGAGGGACTGGAGCAAACGCTTGAGATCATCCAAGAGATCGTTCGCGAGGCCAACACGACATTCGACCGCCGTGAGCATCTGATCCTAGGAAGCCAATAGGAAGGCCCGGCCTCCTGTCAGATCCAGGGATCCGACAGGGATAGACAGGTAACTTACTCATCACCCAGATATTTAGGAGGTTAGAGAGATGGCACGAATCTTCGACATCGTGGAGTTCGTCGATGAAACGGGCTCCGAAATCGTTCATCGCGTCCCGGAACGGGGATCCGGGGACTTTCGCATCGGCTCACAGGTCATTGTACGAGAGAGTCAGGCCGCGGTTTTCTTCCGCGATGGACAAGCGTTGGATACATTTGGCCCGGGCCGACACACAATTACCACCGCCAATATCCCCCTGCTGGTGAACCTGGTCGGCAGGGCATTCTCTGGCGAGACACCGTTCAAGGCCGAGGTTTACTTCGTCAGCCTGCGCGAGTTCACGGACCTGAAGTGGGGTACTCCCACGCCGATCACGATCAAGGATTCGGAATTGGGCATGGCTCGCGTTCAGGCGCGTGGGATGTACGCGGTTCAGGTCGTTGACCCACAGCTTTTCGTCAACAAGATCGTCGGCACCCAGGGGCTGTACCGCACATCGAATATCAAGGACTTCTTCCGCTCTATGATCCTCACTAAGCTGTCCGACTTGGTCGGGGAAACGGGCAGCAGCGTCATTGAGATCGCGGCCATGACCGAAGAGATTGTGGCCGGTGTCCGGGCCAAGTCAGCTGAAGAATTCGCCGCCCGCGGTATTACGCTAACCTCGGTATATGCCGAGTACATCGGCCCGACGGAAGAGACGGCCAAGGCGATCGACGAGCGAGCCTCTATGGGAGCGATCGGCGATATGCAGGCCTACATGCAGTTCCAGGCAGCACGCGGCATGCGCGATGCGGCTCAGCAATCTGGTGGGACCGCTGGCGCAGGCGTTGGGCTCGGCGCGGGCGTCGGGATGGGTGCAGCTATGGCGCAGATGATGTCACAGAGTATGCAGCAACCCACACAGCAAGCCCAGCCTGCAGCCGACCGGGCTTCGACGCCCAAAACGGCTCAGGACATTCAGGTCATGCTGGACAACCTGGATGAGCGGCTCATGAACGGCGAGATCAGCGAGGACCTCTACAATAAGCTCCGCGCCAAGTGGGAAGAGAGACTCGAGGACTTGTAGTTAACTGCTGGCCCGACCAGGCTCAGAAGGCTTTGTAGCAAGGCACTCGGACGATTAAATCAGCAAGATGCAGAATGGGGGGTATCCATTGGCTGAGAAAGAGACACCGGAGCGAGACGCTGTCCAAGAACAGACCACAGAGGAAGCGTGGCGCGAGGTTGGCCGACAGTTCGAGACCCTAGGCGAAAGCCTGTCCAGGGCCTTCCGCGCAGCGTGGGAGAGCGAGGAGACTCAGCAGCACGTGCGGTCTATGCAGGACGGTCTGGAGAAGATGGTCGACAAGGTCGAGCGTGCTGTCAAGGAGGCCAGTGCGTCCAAGCAGGGTGAGAGGCTCCGCACCGAAGCCGAGAAGACCGCCAAAACGCTTCGCGCCGCGGGGGAACAGACGTGGCAAGAAGCACGACCTCAACTGCTGTCCGTATTGACGAAGGCGAACGCTGATCTCCAGAGGTTCATTGAGAGCCTGGAGGAAGAGCCAGCTTCAGAAGACGAATCACCACAGGTTACATCGAGCGAAGCATCGACAGAAACCCAAGGGGATTAACTGTGCATCGCAGACGCAGATCAAACGTGCTCGGTGGACTTCTGTTGATCCTGTTCGGCTTTTCACTCTTGGCCATACAGCTGCTGCCCGGAATTCAGATACTGTTCTCCTGGCCCTGGATCATCATCGGGTTTGGGCTTCTGATGTTCCTGGTCGGAATGGCAACGGGCATTCCAGCTCTGGCCATCCCGGCGTGCATCATCGGTGGCATAGGCGGCATTCTCGCCTATCAGAACGCCACCGGCGATTGGGACAGCTGGGCGTATGTTTGGGCGCTCATACCTGGCTTCGTGGGGCTGGGTGTCGTTCTAGCAGGGTTGGCCAGTAGTGACGGCGCGGACTCAGCTCGTGCTGGAGGTATACTCATCCTGATCAGCTTGGCGCTCTTAGCCGTCTTCGGCTCTTTCTTCGGAGCGTTGGGCCTGGTGGGGGACTACTGGCCAGTACTACTCATCCTGCTTGGCTTGGTGCTTCTGGTCAGCCCCTTGCTCCGCGCGCGCCATTAGGGCCGCATCGAGAAGAAGATCAGGGCTCGGGCATGCTGAGCATCGACTAAGCATTTTCAGCACCCATGTCACTTGCCACGCACCTGCTACGCGAACCCGATGCGGTTTCTCTGGCGCACTTGCGTGCCAGACTTCATCCTGACGTCGTGCTGACTGTCGGGGAGGAACCGCCCGAACCTGCCAACTACGAGATCCTTGTGGCTGGTCGCCCTGGGCGCGAGGATATCACCGCCAGCCCTGATCTTCAAACGCTGATCATTCCATTTGCCGGCCTGCCGCAGGCGACAAGGGCCTTGATGCTCGACTTCCCGCACATCGCCGTCCACAACCTTCACCACAACGCTGTCGCTGCCGCCGAAATGGCCGTCACCCTCATGCTGGCTGCAGGCAAGTTCATCGTGCCCAACGACCGCGCCTTGCGCCAACACGACTGGCGGCCACGCTATCGTCCCAATCCAGCGGTCGTGCTGAAGGGCAAGACGGCACTGATCCTCGGTTACGGTGCCATCGGCCAGCGAGTAGCGGGTGCATGCCGCGGACTGGGGATGGACGTAATTGCTACACGACGCGAGGTTTCCAAGGACCCCGTTGAGGAGGTCTACCCGCCCGAAGCGCTGCCCAGCCTGCTACCGCGAGCCAACGTGCTCATCATCGCTTTGCCCCTCACCGCCGAGACAGAAGGGCTGATCGGTGAGAAAGAGCTGGCGCTACTCCCGCCGAAATCCGTGCTGGTCAATGTCGGGCGCGGTCCTATCGTCGACGAGAAGGCGTTCTACCGCGCTCTGCGCGACGGCACACTCCACGCTGCGGGTCTGGACGTATGGTACAATTACCCGAGGAATGAGGACTCCCGGTCGCAGACGCCACCCTCGGCCTACCCGTTTCACGAGCTTGACAATGTGGTGATGAGCCCACATCGGGCCGGCACCGGAGGTTCCGAGGAGATAGAACTAAGACGCATGGCTCACATAGCGAGGCTCCTCAACGCGGCAGCTACCGGCCAGGAGATGCCCAATCGAGTCGACGTTGACGCAGGATACTGAAGGTGAGTGAACCGGCTAACACAGATTATGCATCGGAGCCACATATGCGACTCTACAACACGCTTTCCCGGGAGATCGAGGTATTCGAACCGGAGGACGAGTTAGTCAGCGTCTACGTGTGTGGCATCACGCCCTACGACACCACCCACTTGGGTCATGCGTTCACCTACACATCAGTCGACATCCTCATCCGCTACCTGGAATTCCGTGGTCGCCACGTGGATTACGTGCAGAACGTCACCGACGTTGACGATGACATCCTGCGCAAGGCCAGAGAGGTCGGGGAGGACTGGAAAGCTCTGGGGAACCGCTGGACGGCCCACTTCATCCGCGATATGGCGGCACTCAACGTGCGTGCGCCCGATCACTTCCCTCGCGCCACCGACGTCATCAGCCACATCATTGACGTCGTCCAGCAATTGCTAGACGCCGGCCTAGCCTACGAATCGGGAGGCAGCGTCTACTTCCATATTGACGCATGGCCGGATTACGGTAAGCTGAGCCGTCTCCCTCGCGAGGAGATGCTGCCCATCGCCAACGAGCGCGGAAACCACCCCGACGATCCCAACAAGCGCGATCCCCTCGATTTCGTACTCTGGCAGGCCCAGGTGCCGAACGAGCCGGCATGGGAGAGTCCGTGGGGCGCGGGGCGCCCCGGCTGGCACATTGAATGCTCCACTATGGCGATGCACTTCCTGGGGGACACGATTGACGTGCACAGCGGGGGCATGGATCTGATCTTTCCGCACCACGAGAGCGAGATCGCTCAAGCCGAGGGGACCACCGGACGGAAGCCCTTCGTCCGCTACTGGGTCCACACCGCTATGGTGCGCCACGAGGGTGAAAAGATGAGCAAGTCGCTTGGCAACTTGGTGATGATCGATGACCTGCTCGAGGACTGGTCGCCGGACGCCCTTCGGCTCTACCTGGCGCGCCATCATTACCGGCAGCCTTGGAGTCACGATAGAGCAGAACTGGAGCAGTCGGAGCGCCTGGCATGGAAGCTGCGAATGGCAGCTGACGCTGAAGGCGGCCCTGGCCATGTCGAGGACGTGTCATCAGCAAGAGAGGTCTTCACCAGCGCGATGGACGAAGACCTTGACGCTCCGCGGGCTATTGATAGCATGGAGCGGCTAGCCGAGGATATGCTGGATGCGGCGAGCTCGGGAAAGGACATTGAGGCTGCGCAGAGGCACTTGCGATCGATGGGGCGCGTCTTCGGCCTGCGCCTTGGCGCCGAGGAACCAGATGAACGTGTCAAGACTGACTGGCACCGATATCTGAAGGACTTCACGTAAACCAGCTTCAATACCTCCGGCTCTTGCACGGTCCTCAGCAGAGGAAAGGTGCACATGTCCGTTCTCTCAAGATGAGTCTCAATAGAGAGCAGCTGAGCAGTCAATGGAGGCATTACACGGAGAGGAGACAGCGGTGCGCAGACAACCCAACTCGCGTATGTGCTTCATCTGCGGTCGACAGAACCCGGTCGGTCTGAAACTGGACTTCTATGAGGACCAAGAGGCCGAACAGGTCCGGGTCGACTTCATCGTGCCCGACGACTACCAGGGCTACCCTGGCGTCGTTCACGGCGGCATTGTCTCCGCCATTCTGGATGAGGTGTCCGGACGAGCAGTCATGGCAGATGAGGGTGACGAAAGGCTTATGGCCACACTCCGGCTCACCGTCCGTTTTCGGCACCCCACCCCGACCGAGACTCCCCTGACCGCCGTGGGCTGGGTACAGCAGATCGGCGGCATCGGGGCCAAAGTCGCCGGGGAGATCCGACTTCCTGACGGAACGGTCACGGCTGACTGCGAGTCATTGCTGGCGGATCCACCAGAGGAATTCCGCGAGCGGTGGGAGGATGAGAAGCCCTACTGGAAGGTGTACGAATAAAGAAGAGCGGCGACTTGGACCGTCGCTTCTTCACTGAAGCGGACCAGGAACTGATCTGGATCGCTCGCAAGGCATGGGGATAGTCGATGCTAGCAGTCGTGCTGGCCGCCGGACGCGGCAACCGGCTTCTTCCTCTGACCAACCATCGATCCAAGGCCATGATGCCTGTGGCTGGGAAGCCCATGATCGCGCGCGTCCTGGATATGCTGGAGGAGGGAGGGGTTGAACGCGCAATCGTCGTGGCACACCCGAGCGATCTCGGGCTGATCGACTACTTGGCCCGCTCATCCTGGGCCGCCAGGTGCCAGCTCGTCTACCAGGAGCAGCGCCTCGGAATGGCCCACGCCCTCGAGTGTGCTTCTCCCCTTCTTCGAGAGACGGGAGTTTCAGAGTTCCTCCTCGCCTCCTGCGACAACCTCTGTCCCGAGGGCCACGTTGCCAAGCTGGTCGCCCGTCACCGCGAGAGAGACATAGAAGCCACGCTGACTCTCATGTGGACGCCTGGCGAAGAGGCAACCGCTAGTGCCGTCGTTGTCCTTCGAGATGGTCTGGTAGCCGACATTATCGAGAAACCAGATCTGGAAGAGATCCCGTTCTGCAATGAGCATGGAGAGACGCTGAGCGCACCCCCGCTCTATGCGCTGTCGTCGCGGGTGCTCGACTACCTACCTCGGGTGCCCCTATCGCGTCGTGGCGAGCGTGAATTTCCCGACGCACTCCGTCTCATGATCGCGGACAACGGCGATGTAGGTGGGCAAATGATGGGCAAGAGGATGACACTAACGAACCCCCAAGACCTGCTTGCCCTCAATCGTCACTTCCTGCAGAGCGACCCCGCTTGTGCCGTAGTGGAGGCCGAAATACCTGCTGACGTGGCCATTTTGCCGCCCGTTCGCATTGCGAGGGAAGCCAGTGTGGCGTCAGGATGTCAAATTGGGCCAGATGCTTATCTAGAAGGCGGGTCGCGCGTCGGCGCTGAAGCCATCGTGCACCGGTCAATCGTTATGCACGGTGGTTCGGTGAAGCCCAAATGTGTCGTTGATGACGCGGTGATCAGCCGAGTAGGAGAAGCTACCTAGCCTATCAAAAGAAAAGGCCCTGGGCCTAACCCAGGGCTTTCACGCTCAATCCGTCGTCACGCACTCAGAACATCTACATATCGGGCACGGTCCGCTTGAGTATCTCGTATTGTTCCAACGCCTTGCCAGCTCCCAGGGCCACACAAGCCATCGGGGCGTCGGCCACGTACGTTGCCACGCCGGTCTCCTGCGCGATCAACTCATCCATACGTCTCAACAGAGCACCACCCCCGATCAGCGCCATTCCTCGGTCGATGATGTCTGAGGAGAGCTCTGGAGGGGTCCGTTCTAACATCGATTTGATCATTGAGATCACAGCCGAAAGTGGCTCGGACAGTGCCTCTGCCGCCTCTTCCGAGGTGATGGTGATGCGATGCGGCAGCCCCGCCACCTGATCGCGGCCTTGCACGTCGATTGACCTCTCTTCTTCCAATGGGAGCGCCGCGCCAGCGCGGATCTTGACCTTCTCGGCCGTCATCTCGCCGATCATAAGATTGTACTTGCGGCGGACGTATGCCATAATCGCCTCGTTCAAGTGCACACCGCCGACGCGGACTGCATTGGCCCGCACGACGCCGTTCAGCGACACGACTGCGGCCTGGCTGGTTCCACCGCCCAGGTTGACCACCATGCTGCCCGCCGGGGTGTCAACCGGCAAACCAGCCCCAATAGCCCCGGCGAGCGGCTCTGGTATGAGACTTGCCTGGCTGGCACCCGCATCCAATGCCGCCTCACGCACCGCTCGCCGCTCGACGCTCGTCACACCGTACGGCACACTCACCATCACCCGTGGCTTGAAGAGGCTAAAGCGCCCGCATGCCTTATGGATGAAGTACTGGAGCATGCGGTGAGTAACGCGATAATCGGCGATGACGCCATCGCGCATGGGACGAAGCACCTCAATGGTATCAGGTGCACGCCCCATCATTGAGCTTGCCTCCTCACCGACAGCCATAATTTTGTATTCGTCCGGGGAGATGGCCACAATAGAAGGCTCTTGCAGAACGATCCCACGCCCATTGACGTGAACCAATACGTTGACCGTTCCCAGGTCAATTCCCAGTTGCTTCTGAAACATACTGCCTTCCTGCCCTACTCGCTCTGCGTAATTTGCGGGCGCCTGCGCCGCCTACGCCGGCGATCTCTGGCCAGCTTGAGACGCACTCGCGAGCGGCGCAGCGCGTTTTCCGTGAGGCGTCTCTCCTCGGGCGGCGGCGATTTCTCCAGCATCTCCAGCGCCCGTTGACGCGCCTCCTCAGCCCGCTCGATGTCGATCTCCTCCACCCGTTCAGCGACGTCCGCCAGGACGATCACCTCGTCGGGAAGAACATGCAAAAAGCCACCGTGAACAGCGAAAGCGTACTCCTCCTCACCGACCCGCGCCACCAACTCGCCAATCGCCAACTGCGCAATGAGCGGCGTGTGGTTGGGAAGGATGCCCAACTGTCCCTGCGCCCCAGGAGCCAGCACAATATCCACCTCACCGCTGAATAGCTCTTCGTGCTGAGAGACAACCTTCAGGCTTAAAGCTGCCACATTTCCCCCAGTCGCTAGGCCGTTCTCATCTTGCGGGCTTTCTCCACGGCCTCGTCAATCGTCCCGACCATGTAGAAAGCTTCCTCTGGCAAATCGTCATGCTCGCCATCGAGTATCTCTCGATAGCCGCGCACCGTCTCCTCAATAGGGACGTATCGGCCTGGTCGTCCTGTGAATCGCTCGGCGACGAACATCGGCTGAGAGGAGAACCGCTCAATCCGTCGGGCGCGAGCGACCGTCTGCTTGTCCTCCTCCGAAAGCTCCTCAATGCCCAGGATGGCGATGATGTCCTGCAGGTCCTGATATCGCTGCAGTACCTCCTGCACATCGCGGGCCGTCTGGTAGTGATCCTCGCCCACAATGCGCGGGTCGAGAATACGGGACGTCGAGGTCAGGGGGTCGACGGCCGGATAGATGCCCTTCTCGACGATGGAGCGCTCCAAGACGATGGTGGCATCCAGGTGAGCGAAAGTCGTCACTGGGCCAGGGTCGGAGTAGTCATCGGCCGGCACGTAGACGGCCTGAAATGAAGTGATGGAACCCCTCTTGGTGCTCGTAATACGTTCCTGCAGCTCGCCCATGTCCGTGCCCAGAGTGGGCTGATAGCCGACCGCGCTGGGCATGCGCCCTAGCAGCGCCGAGACTTCCATCCCGGCCAGCACGAAGCGATACATATTGTCAAGGAATAGCAGTACGTCCTCTCCTCGGTCGCGGAAGTACTCGCACAGTGTCACACCGGTCAAGCCGACGCGGAAGCGCACGCCAGGCGGCTCGTTCATCTGACCGAAAACCATAGCCGCGTTGTCAAGCACACCCATCTCACCCAGCGTGGTGTAGAATTCGGTACCCTCACGCGTCCGCTCGCCAACACCCGCGAAGACCGAAACGCCCTCGTGATACTCAGCCATCGTGTACATCAACTCGGTGACGATGACCGTCTTTCCCACACCGGCCCCTCCGAAGACGCCCGTCTTGCCTCCACGCGTGAATGGCGCAACGAGGTCGATGACCTTCATGCCGGTCTCGTGGAACTCACTTCGCGTCGACTGTTGCTCAAACTCCGGAGCGAGCTGATGGATTGGATAGGCTTTTTCTGCCTCCACCGGCCCCTTACCGTCGATTGGGTCACCCAAGACATTGAACACCCGTCCCAGCGTGGCCTCGCCGACCGGCACCGTAATGGGCTGGCCCGTATTGATGACGTCCATGCCGCGTTTCAGCCCATCCGTGGTATCCATGGCCACACAGCGTACCCAGTTGTTCGGCAGCTGCTGCTCAACCTCAAGCACCAACCTGTCATCGCCATCGCCGTCCAGGGGCACCTCCAAAGCGTTGTAGAGCTCCGGCAGGTTCTCAGTAGGAAAGACGACGTCCACAACTGCGCCCTTGACCTGTGCAATCTTGCCCTTCATCTCGTCGTTCACCGTGTATTCTCCCAGTCGCTTTGAGACATTACGCCAGTTACTTCCGTGGTGGAAGCGGATGCTTTGTCGTCCAATTGCGTTCGATCACCCGTCATCAGCCAGAAGCCGCTCGCTGCTGCCCCAGCGCTTCGGCCCCGCCCGCGATATCCAATATCTCCCGCGTGATAGAACGCTGTCGTGCCTTGTTGTAGTCCAGCGTCAGATCTCCAACCAACTCCTCGGCATTCTCCGTTGCGTTCCGCATAGCCACCATTCGCGCCGCGTGCTCGCTGGCGTGGCCCTCCAAGATCGCCTGGAAGACCTGTAGTTCGATGAATCGCGGCAAGATCTCATCGAGGATCATCGATGCTTCGGGCTCGTAGATGTACTCCGTCACTTGAGCCGGGTGTCGATCCAGCACACACGTCACCGGCATCTGATCTCCTACCTGCGGCTTGCAGAGTGGAAGCAGCGGCTGAATAACCGGATTCTGCCTCAACAGATTGACGAAGTCGGTGTAGGCGAGATAGATCTCGCTTATATCGCCCTCCAGGAACTCATCAGTAGCCGTGCGCGCGATGGGGGACACATCATCCAGACTGGGCACCACCGGTAGATCGTGAAAATCCGCGATGATCGACTTGCCCAGACGCCACATTAGATCTCGCCCCTTCTGTCCAACGGTGATGTAATCCACCGGCTCCTCAAAAGCGTTGGCGAACTCCAACGTTGTCTGAAGGATGTTGTGGTTGTACGCTCCGCATAGACCACGGTCAGCCGTGATGAGGACGATCAACACCTCAGCTCCGTGCCCCTCCCGCGCCAGGAGAGGATGCAGCGTTGGGTCAGCCGTGCCACCCAGGTTGACGATAACCTCCCAGGCAGCGTGGGCATAGGCGCGGGTGCCCAACACGGCTTCCTGGGCTTTCCGAACTTTTGAGGCGGACACAGCCTGCAGGGCGTTCGTTACCTGTCCCATGTTGCGAACGCTTTGAATGCGTCGCTTGATCTCACGTGCTGTCGCCACAGCTCACTCCTCACCCGCGTCTAAGCGACGCCGTAACTCGTATTGAAATCCATCAGTGCCTGTTGCAGTGCTTCTTCAGTCTCCTGCGTAAGCACCTTCTCAACAGCAAGCTCATTCACAACACGAGGGCAATTGGCACGCACGTATGCAAGCAGGTTCTGCTCGTACTCACGCATCTCTTCCACAGGCACCTCAGAAGCATAGCCGTGAGTGCCTGCGTAGATGATGATCACCTGCTCTGCCAGCGGCACAGGCTCGTACTGGGGCTGCTTGAGGATCTCCGTCAGCCGACGGCCTCGCTCAAGACGACGCTGTGTAGCAGTATCGAGCTCAGAGCCAAACTGCGCGAAGGCAGCCAGCTCCCGAAACTGCGCCATATCGAGCCGGAGCTGTCCCGCCACTTGCTTCATCGCCTTCGACTGCGCATCCCCGCCCACACGGGAGACGGAAATCCCGACGTTGATGGCAGGGCGAATGCCAGCGTTGAAGAGATCCGTCTCCAGATAGATCTGACCATCCGTGATGGAGATGACATTCGTTGGGATGTATGTCGCCAGATCCCCCAACTGAGTCTCGAGAATAGGCAACGCTGTGAGACTGCCTCCGCCCAGATCGTCGTGCATTCGAGCTGCTCGCTCCAGCAGCCGGGAGTGGAGATAGAAGATGTCTCCAGGATAAGCCTCACGGCCCGGTGGCCGCCGTAGCAGAAGACTGAGCTGGCGGTAGGCCCAGGCGTGCTTCGTCAGATCATCGTACACGATCAGTGCATCGCGGCCCTGCTCCATGAAGTACTCACCCATAGCACATCCAGCGTAGGGGGCGATGTACTGCATCGTTGCCGGCTCCGATGCTGTGGCAGCGACAACGATCGTGTTGTGCAGCGCGCCATGCTCTCTCAGCGTCGCCACAACCTGAGCCACCTGGGCGCGCTTCTGCCCAATCGCAACGTATACACACAACAGGTCCTTGTCCGGCTGATTGATGATGGTGTCCAGAGCGATCGCGGTCTTGCCCGTCTGACGGTCACCGATGATCAACTCGCGCTGTCCACGCCCAATCGGAATCATCGCGTCGATAGCCTTGATGCCCGTCTGTACGGGCGTGTCCACGTTCTGTCGCTTGACCACACCAGGGGCAATGCGCTCAACGGGACGTTGATCTTCCGATCCGATGGGCCCTTCACCGTCCACGGGGCGCCCGAGCGCATCCACCACGCGACCCAGGAACTCGTCGCCGACCGGGACAGATACGATTCTACCCAGCCCCTGAACGGTATCCCCTTCTTCGATGTCGGTATAGTCCCCCATGATGATGATGCCAACGTTGTCCACCTCCAGGTTGAACGCGATGCCGAGCACACCACTCTCGAACTCAACAAGCTCGTTCAACCGGACGTTGGCCAACCCTGTGGCACGGGCAATACCGTCTCCAACCTCGATAACCGTGCCAATCTCCATGGAGGAGATGGAGGGTCGAAAACCTTCTACCTGCTCTCGCATAGCGAGCACAAGATCTTGCATCGTTTCTTGAGTTACATTGTCAGCCATAGATCCCCTCTGTAATCTGTCATCGTTCGCAGGGAATGAAACGCCAAAATGATACACGAAACCAAGCGATTTGTCCAGCGCTCCGGCCAAGGGCTGAAGAGGTCGACGGTTATGATATCAGCAATGTGGAATCGTGCAACCTGGACGATCTATCCCGAAAACCACCAGACAACAGGTCCGCGCAATCCACTGTGGGCTCGAATTGACGCAGTTCTCCATTGTGCTATACTAATGCTGGAAAGCCGATATCGATCGAAGGAGATCATACCGTGGTAAGTGAAGACCTGTTGGAGATTCTGCGCTGCCCCTACTGCGTAAGTGGTGAGACCCGGAAGCCAGGGGAGGATCCGGGGCGACTCGAGTTGGTCCACGACACCTGGCTCGTGTGCCAAGAACCTGATTGCCAGCGGAAGTATCCCATCCGCGATGATATCCCGGTGATGCTCATCGAAGAGGGCGAAAAGTGGACAGACACCGACGTTGAGGATCTTCCCGTCCCTCCACCGGCCGACTAGTTCGATGTTCAAATGGTACGTGATCGTACTGGCAGCACTGGCCGTGCTTCTGTTGATGGCCGGCTTGCTGGCGCTGATCTTGCCAGAGGACTACGAGGGTCAGGAGATCTATCGCATCGACAAGATGCACGCCATCCGTCTACTCGACCTGCTGGGGGGACTACTGCTGACAGCAGGCTGCATCGCGGCCTGGATCGCGGGCGTGATTTGGCAACGAAAGGTAGATGCCGCTCCCTAGAAAGCCAGGCACCTACGTGCTGATCATGCATCTGCCCCGCTGCAGGACAATCCCCGTCGGGATGCTGGGCGAATTCAGTTTTCCAGCCGGCTGGTATGCCTACGCGGGCAGTGCACGAGGCCCGGGAGGATTGGCAGGCCGGGTCTCCCGTCATCACCGGGAATCGAAGACGCGCCACTGGCACATCGACTACCTGCGCGCTCACGCCGAACCAAAGGCTGTCTGGTACACCACTGGGGACAAGAGGCGGGAGTGTAGTTGGGCAAGAGCGTTGTCCGAACTCCCCGGTAGCTCACTACCAGCGCAAGGTTTTGGCGCCTCCGATTGTCGCTGCTCGGCGCACTTGGTTCGCTTCCCTACCCGGCCGAACCTCCTAGCTTTCGCACGGCTCGTGGAAGACGCTGTCTCTGAAAGCCCTCTCGAAACCTGAGCGCTCCTCTACTTGATCTTGCATACCAGTCGCTTAGTTGGCACACTTTCTTGACAACCGCCCACAACGTGCTATCATAATGGTAGATGCTCAAGTCGGCCAGGTGATCGCGTCTCGGGCACGGGACGAGGAAAGTCCGGGCTCCAGAGGGCATGGTGCTGGGTAATCCCAGGTCGGGGTGACCTGACGGAAGAGGGCCACAGAGAAGCAGACAGCCACGGCGGTCTTCCGAGCCGTAAGGCAGCAAGACCAGACCCGTGGTGATGGTGAAAAGGTGGTGTAAGAGACCACCGGCGTCCGTGGTGACACGGGCGGCCGGGTAACCCCCACCAGGAGCAAAGCCAAGCAATGGGGACGAGACACTTGTTCTCGAAAGAGACCAAGAGCACGGAGTGTCCCGCTCCGTTCGAGTCCCGGGTAGGCTGCTAGAGATGATGGGTAACTGTCATCCTAGATAGATGATCATCACCCACGACCATGAAAATGGTTGCGGGCACAGAACCCGGCTTATCGGCCGACTTGAGCAGCCGAATTCACCCCGATCTCCGACCCGTGGGTATCAGAGCCGGCATTGTGAGGCTGGAGGTCAAGTGCCCCAGCCTTTAGATGCGCCGGCAAGCGAAGTCCCTACATATACCGAACGGTATTCATGTCTCGTGACCCAAGCTATCGGAGGCGAACAGAACGCCAGCTGATTCCCGCTCGAGAAGCTCGCGCCAGAATCCGCGTGGTCAACTCGCGCTTCATCGCTACCGTCGCCCCGGCGTTCACGGTGGAGGAAGCACGCACCTTCATCGATCGAATCGAACACGAATTCGAAGACGCAACGCATCATGTCCCCGCCTACATCATTGGACATGGTGCCTCTTTCATCAGTCACTGCAGCGACAACGGCGAACCCTCTGGGACCGCTGGTCCCCCCACTCTTGCTATACTGGAAGGAAGCGGACTAGGAGACGTGGTCGTGGTGGTGACCCGCTACTTCGGAGGCACGAAGTTGGGCACAGGGGGGTTGGTCCGCGCCTACAGCGACGCGGTGCGTGAGGTCCTGTCTGTGCTCCCGCGGGCGGTCAAAGTGCCCACGCACACCGTCCGCATTGAGACCTCCTACAGCCTCTTCGAGCAGATCCGACGGGCGGTCAAGATCCACCAGGGCCAGGTGCTCGACGAGACCTTCGCCGCCCAGGTGACTTTGACGGCCCGGCTGCCACAGGATCTGCTCCCGAAGCTCCAGGCCGCCCTGCAGGAGATCTCTCGGGGCACGATTGAGGCCTGCGTCATCGGAAGCAGCAACTCGACCATCATTCCCCTGCAGACAGACTGACACGATGAGCCAGGCTCAAGACCCTACGCCAGAGGAAGACGGCGACGAAGCCTCTTCCCAGAATGCGGCGATGGTGCGCGTCAAGCGCCCCAGAATAAGGCCCGCCGTCCCGAAGGCAACGGGGAACCAGATAGGGACGCCAAGGAGACTGGGATTGGCGTAGTGCCAGGCTCCAGAGCGAACGAACGCCGCCTCGGCCAGAGACCCCATCCCGCCAACAACCAAGAGGAAGCTCACGTCCTGGCGATCGTGCCATAGAAGAAGGGCCAAGGTGACCTCCACGAGCATAACAAGCGTGAGAAGCAGGTTATCCCTCCACAAGGTCGAGACGGCCAGCACCAGCAGGGAGAAGGCCACCATTTCCAGCGTCAACTCGCGCCACAACCGTCTGTATCGCCTCACGTCAGCTCCTTGCACCGCTCACGCCCTCTGCCATCGTCCGCCACCATTGTATCAGAAAAGGCTGCACGCTGCAAAACCAGGAGCACGTGCCTCAAGGCTCGCAGAGATTCAATTGCCAGATGTCGGGTGCAACTTTTCGGGTCGATGCCCGTATAGAAACGTGATACTAAGCAGACCAAGGAGGAGATAGCGTGTCGACAGTCACCCAGAGGGTCTCGGCCTGGTTTATCCTGTCTCGCCCGCCGTTCCACACAGTGGGCATCCTGCCTTTTGCTCTCGGGGGCATACTAGCCTTGCAGCAAGACGGGGTCTTCCACTGGCCCATTTTCGTCTGGGGTATGCTGATGGTGGTGTTCGTGATGCTGGCCAGCTACCACGCCGGAGAGTATTGGGACTACGCCGAGGACGTGCTCTCGGGTCAGCTGGGCGGCAGTCGATTCGCCGGCGGATCCCAGGTCGTCCAGCGGGGCTTGCTCCCCCGACGAGCACCCCTGTGGGGTTCTCTGCTCAGCGTCTTGTTGGCCTTGGTCATAGCCGTGGTCCTCCAACTTTCACATGGGACGGGACCTTGGACCATCCCCTTCACTGCCCTTGGCTTGATCGGGGGGTTCTTCTACTCGACGCGGCCGATCCGCTGGGTCAACACAGGCGCGGGAGAGCTATGGATTGGCTTCTGCTACGGCTGGCTGCCTACGGCAGCGGGCTACTACCTCCAGGTGGGGCGGGTCGCACCGCTGATTCACTGGCTCGCCATTCCCATCGGCTTCACTATCTTCAACGTGATCCTGCTCAACGAGTTCCCCGATTACCTGGCCGATGCGGCAGCTGCGAAGAAGAACCTGGTCGTGCGCTTGGGGCGGGAGCGGGCTTCTGTCCTGTACGGACTGGGCAGCTTGGGAAGCTGGGTTGGCATGGCGCTCTCGATAGACCGCGGTGTCCCGGCACAGGCAGTCTGGTTCTACCTCCCAGTCCTCGTGCTCTCCATCACCCTGGTCGTCCTGGTGATAGGAGGACGCTGGAAGGATCGAGCTTTCCTGGAGGGGCTCTGCGGCGCCAATCTGGCCGTCAATCTGGGAACCACGGCAGCCTATATTCTCGCGTTCGTGGGGTGAGTCGATGCACGCGATCGACGCCACCGACAGGAACTGGCCACCAGAATGGGGCAACCGTCCCGAACGTAAGGTCCAGCCCTACTGGTGGCCGCCAAGCCTCCTCCTCCGCCAGGGCATGAGCGCAGTCTACTTGGGGGCGATCTCCCATTGGCGGCACCTTGGTTCCTGGATGAGAGACTATGGCCTGAAGTGCCTCCCCGGAGCCGCCGGATCGTGGGGCATGGGATGCATCGGTTTCCCAGCACATCCTGTGTGGGAGATGACGACGGCCTGCAACCTCAACTGCATCCACTGCCACGCCTCGGGAGGGAAGCGTTCAGCCGAAGAATTGACAACCGCGGAGGCCAAGGACCTACTAGATCAATTGGCCGAGGTTAGTGAGTTCCGCATGATGGCGTTTACGGGTGGGGAGCCTCTCGTACGCGGCGATCTCTTCGAGCTCCTGGCCTATTCTCAGGCCCTGGGGTTCAACAACACGATGGCGACCAATGCTACCCTCATCGATGATGCGGTAGCACGTCGGTTACATCGCTACGGCGTGGTGATCGCTGCCGTGAGCCTGGATGGCTTCGATGCTGAGACGCACGACCACGTGCGAGGGCAGCCTGGTGCCTTCGAGAGAACTCTACGCGGGATGCGGGCTCTGCGCGAGGCCGGTATCATCCTCCACGTTAACATCACAGCGATGGAGTACAATCTGGATCAGATGGAGCCCCTGATGAGCCTGGTCGATGAATTGGGCACCGGGATAATCCTGATGTACCAGCTGGTACCGGTGGGGAGAGGGCGGGACGTTGAGAATGCAGCCCTGGATCTGAGCGCCAACGAGCGATTGATCCGGTTTATGTCCAGGGTACAACGCGACACACGAGCCATTATGGAGCCGGTGGCCGGACCCCAGTATTGGCCCTTCTTGCTGCAACAAGCTGGCATTCGCGGGGGGCCGCTCTTGCGGTTGGCGGAGTTAGTCTTCCATGGCTGCTCGGCCGGGCGAGGGTTCGTGTACGTCAAGCCCAATGGGGACGTCTGGCCTTGTCCTTTCGTCGAGGTGAGCTGCGGGAACGTGCGAGAAAGACCCTTCACCACCATCTGGGCGTCCTCTCCCGTGTTCGAGGATCTACGAAAGCGGGAGAGTCGCCTGCAAGGGCGCTGCTCCGACTGTGTATACCGACGGTTGTGCGGCGGCTGCCGAGGGCGGTCGTGGGCTCTCACCGGTGACTACTTGGCTGAAGATCCTTCCTGCTTCATTCACGATTCTCAAGAAAACTAGATACCATCGTATGTGTCCGCAGATGAGGTGGGCACCAGTTTGGGCATCCATCTTGAGCTACCAGCAAGCCAATCTCCAGGTGGCCGTGACCTCTGGGTAGTCATCAGAGCATGTCACTCTTCACCGCCTTGAGGACCAGGCACTGCTCTACGCCCCGACGTTGCGGCTTCACATCATCGCCGATGACCAGACACGTTTGATCAATGGCTTTCGGCAGGACGCCACTCTGAAGCAAAGAGCCGAGGCTTACGCCTCGGCTCTCTTAAAGGAGGAGAAGAAGAGAATCTTCTACGCTAAACTATACCACACCTGACTCACTGAGGCTTGACGAAAACCTGATGCCTACCCTACGCGCACCTAACAGACAGACAAATCCGGCCATCTTTCCCCTCACCTCGGGCGCTCTTAACCGGTTCTTAACATCTAGTTAAACGACACCAAAAGATAGGCTGGTATCATCAGGGAGGTCTTCCCCACCTGAGCTACCAGGTGAGGCTCTGATGTCTGAAAGTTTTTCATACACGATATGCAATCATAGTGGTCACCCAGGTTACTCCATCCACATAAGAAAGGAAGGGCACCTTGAGTGAGACTGTTGCAACAGCCGTGAATAAAGATTGGAGCGCTCTTCGCACTTTGCATCGGGACCGAATAGCCTCCTTCCCCGCTCTACTGCAAACTGAGCGCCTCACCAACACCACTGGACAACAATCGAAGCTTCCACTGTCGGATATCGACATTGATCGACTCTCGTCGTTCTTGAGCCAGTATCCTCAGGCCTGGCGTGCCATTCGAGAGCTCCTAGGCCCTGAGGAAGCGCTTCGGCTGGCTCAGCTTCGGCGTAATGACGCTATGACGACGCTGCGCGTCAAGCACCGCTGGTCGTTGCAGGCCATCGGCGACCTCTTTGATCTCAGCCGCGAACGGGTTCGTCAGCTCACACCGTCCATTGACGGAAATGGCGTCACACCTGATCTTGGCGATGGCACACCATCCGACTCGACAACGATCAAGGCGGAACTGGAGGCCGTCTTCCGCAAGGCCGTTCGCACACCTCACGCCTGGAACGGTCGCGGACAAGTCTCGAAATCCTGGGTGATCAAGCAGCTTGGCTACGAACCTGAACTGCCCGAGCTCGACTTCCGTAGTCTGGCTGATTCCAAGACTGAGTTCATCCTCAGGCATGGCATGGGCTTACGGACCAAACAAGACATGAGAGCGTGGCTCGAAGTGATGTACTTCGAGCAGCACATGACGTACGCCGAGATCGCTCACTGGCTTTCCCAAAGGTTTGTCTCTTTGGCCCCGATGACGGTCCATCGCTTCGCCACCGGTATTCTGGACATCGAGGGATACGGGCGAGGCAAACGGATGGATCGCTGACGTAGCCACAGCGAACCTCTTCAGCAAGCTGCTCTCCTCACGGGGCTTCATTGCAAATAGCCCTTCCCAGGCCGACCTCGGCGCCGGCCCGCTCCGGCGGCGGGTTTCCCATCCCGCCAGGAAGGGCGTCTTCTCCAATCGGGCGCTCCAGCGCACCATGACGACATCCAGATCCACATTCAATGCCTCACTTGACAAGATTTCGGCAATCGGTTAGAATCATACCGACCAGTCGGTTTTCAAGACAGGGAGAGCACGATGAAGCAACAGAGAGGTGAGGAGACCCGTGCCCGCATTCTGGAAGCAGCAGAAACAGGATTTGCTGAGCACGGGTACGACAGCACCAGTGTCGCAGAGATCTGCCGTCGAGCTGAAGTGAGCAAGGGAGCTTTCTATCATCACTTCTCCAGCAAGCAGGATCTCTTTCTGGAGCTGTTGCAGCACTGGCTGGGGGAACTGGACGCACAGCTAGGGGAGTTTCGCACAGGTCGCGCTCCTGTCTCGGAAGAGCTTCTTGGCATGACCGAGATGATTTGTCCGATCTTCGAAGCAGCGGAGGATCAGCTCCCTATCTTCCTGGAATTCTGGGCGAAGGCTGCTCATGATGCTGCGGTCTGGGAGGCAACCATCACGCCCTACCGGCGCTATCGGGCTTTCTTCGCCGAGATCGTAGAGAGGGGGATCGCCCAGGGCACGCTTCGCCGCGTCGATCCCGACACGACAGCAAGGGTCATCGTATCTCTGGCCGTCGGGTTGGTATTGCAGGGAATGCTGGACACCGAAGGAGCCGATTGGGGACACGTAGCTAGGAAGAGTATGCACATGCTTCTTGAAGGCATTGAGAAGCACAAGACAGATGAAGGCCTGTTCTCGGGGGAGCATCAAGGACTTTCTTCCCATTGACGAGTCCGAGTCTTCACACTATAATTTTCGGTCAATGTCAATTAAACGATTAAAAAGCATACTTGCAAAAGAGTACCGACATATCTTTCGTGAACCTCGCACGCTCTGGATGGTCTTTCTATCTCCTGCCTTCGTTCTGATTGCCCTTTCAATGGTTTTCACGAGTGGGAGCAGTCGAATTGAATTGGCGCTATGGGACCAGGATCACTCGGCATTGTCGCGTCAATTCATTGGCACGCTCAGCAGCGACGCCGACTTCTCTGTCGAACGTGTATCTGGCTACGAGGAGATTGAGTCATCCTTGACGGGCCGTCATATCGATGCAGGGGTCGTTATCCCACCGGGATTCGCAGACACGGTCCAAGCAGGGAACACGGCGTCGATCCAGGTGATCTTGGACGGCGTTGACACGTTCGTCGCAGGAAAGACGACCAGCAGCCTTCTGGGCCACGCCGCGGATTTCGGAGCCCAGCTCAGCAAAGCGTACCTGGTACCACCGCCGCCGATACAGATCAAGCCACAGTCCGCCTACCTGCCGCAGGCAGCCGATCGAGACAGCATGGTATCCGGTCTGATTCCTATTGTCTTCTCCTTGCCTGTTATTGCGGCAGCTTTGGCACTCGCCCGCGAGCGGGAGAAAGGGACGCTGGAGACGCTCGTCGCCACCCCAGTGCGCAGCCTCGAATACTTAGGAGGCAAGCTGATCGCTTATGTCACCTCCTCATTGGTTGGACTACTGCCGGTATGGCTCACCGCGTCATTGCTGTTCAACGTACCATTCCGTGGTAACCCCCTCGTGCTTGTACTCTTGACAGCAGACTTCCTGATGGCCAGTGTCGGCTTGGCCATCGTCATCGGCAATCTAGTACACAGCCAGCAGGCCGCCACGGTGCTCTCCCTGTTTGTGTTCTTCGTACCGGCCTTCTTCCTGTCCGGCTTGACCGATCCCATCGACACAACCGACCTGGTGAGCACCATCGTCTCCTACATTATGCCCAGCACGCATTTCGTGACTATATGTCGCGCCCTGTTCCTCAAAGGTGCCTCTCTTCTGGAGCTTTGGCGTCCCTCTCTTATGCTAATAGGTCTCTCTACCATCTGGACCGGACTGAGTGCCCTGACATTCAAGAAGACTATCGCCTGATGATACCGATACGGCAAATCCGTAGAAGACCATCACCCTTGCGACGTGCGAAACGGACGATGCTAATACCATGATAGACCATATATACCGCATCTGTGGTCTGGCGGTCAAGGAGTTCCAACAGCTGAGCCGCGACAGACTGCTACTTGCCTTCCTGATCCTCGGGCCCCTGTTGGAACTGCTATTGATGGGCAGTCTGACAGGGGGCGGCGTCGAGAATCTGCCCCTCGCCGTGGTCGATCAGGATCGAACGCGTGCCAGCCGTGAGTTGGTCGCTAAGCTTGATCGGAAAGATGAACTACGAGTCGAGGTCTACGCTGATAGCGTCGAGCACGCCCGCAGGCTGATGCAGCAGGGGGATATCGCCGCTATCGCCGTCGTACCGCCTGGCTATGGCATGGTGTTGGCTAATCCAACGCAGAGCGCCGAGATTCAGCTCATCGCCGACGGTTCACACCACGTCATCTCCGCTGTTGCTTTTGGTACAGCTGAGGACGTGGCATTCGAGATTGGGAAGAACTTGGCCGCGTCCCACCCGTCCGTCAGTAAGGGTCCTGTCGACCTGCGCTTCGTGGCGCGCTTCAACGCGGCTATGGAGGATCAGCCACACTCCATTACGGCTATGTTGGGCATGATCGTCTTCCAAGTGGCATTGGTGGTCGCCGCACAGAGTATCGCGCGCGAACGAGAGATGGGGACGCTGGAGCAGCTGCGCGTCACGCCTCTGGGACGACTCGACCTTATGGTTGGAAAAGCTTTGCCTACGTTGGTGATTGGCATGGTGGATTTCCTGATGATGATGGGCATCACCGTCGTCTGGTTCAACATCCCGGTTCGAGGCTCCCTACCCCTCTTGGCGCTGCTAACGATCCCCTTTGTACTGGTTCAGATCGGCTGGGGAACACTTATCTCCCTGATCTCTCGCACCCAGCAGCAAGCGATGCTTTTCGTCTTCGCGCTCGCGATGCTGGAGGTGGCATTTTCGGGGTTCCTCGTCCCAGCAGGTGACATGCCAGGCGTGATGCAGGTCATCTCCTACGTATCCTCAGTGCAACACTACCTGGTCATCGTGCGCGGCATTATGCTACGTGGCACGAGACTCAGCCGTCTATGGCTGCCCGGAATCGCGCTCGCCGGCATTGCCCTTGCCGTCATGGCGCTGGCTTGGTTGCGGCTTCGTCTGGGGCTAGACGCTGACTCACTGCGCCAACGCTTGGTAGCAGTCTGGCGCCACTTCAAGGCATGGTGGCGCACCTCGCTGTGTGGGCGGCGCGGAAAGCATCGACCCAAGCAGCCACGTTGGCACCGCGAACCGGCCTGAAGCCCCACTGCCCAGGCCTGCCGCCGCCTCTCCCCCCACCCCATGCTGCCATTCAATTCAAGATCAAGCATCCGTACTTGGTAACGCAGCCCAGGCATGGTAGAATCGCTGTAGCCGACGACTGACTGCACGCCCCGAACTGGTGTCACATTCCACACACGAGCGGTGTCTATATCATGAGAGGCAAGCTCAAGATGACACTATCGCTGGTCGAGAGATTCCGCATCCGGACTGGCCCGGCATCATCGGATGCCGATGGAGCCTTGGCGGAAGCGATCGATGAGCATTGGACATCGATCTGCGAGACACTGTACTATTTAGTCGGCGACTGGGAAGAGGCCCAGGATTTGGCCCTGGAGACCTTCTGGCGTCTCCACACCCACGCGCCTCGGCATCCGAACGATCTGTCCAATTTGGGTGGCTGGCTGTACCGAGTGGCGACAAACCTGGGGTTCAATGCTATCCGGGCTCGGCGCAGGCGACGGCGATACGAGGAAGCAGCGGGCTTCCTGAGACTCCAGCAGGCTGACTCTATCGACCCAGTCGACGAAGTGGAACGACGTCAGAGGAAGGAGCAGGTTCGTCACGTGCTATCCCATATGCAGCCACGCAAGGCTCAGCTCCTAATCCTGCGCTACACGGACCATACCTACGCGGAGATCGCCGACATCTTGGGTGTCGCCTCTAGTTCGGTGGGTACCATGTTGGCTCGCGCCGAGAAGGACTTTGAGCGACGCTACCGAGCACTGGAGGACGTGTTATGAGGCATATCAGCGAGGGAACATTGCGCGCTTTCTGCGACGACGCCCTAAGCGCAGAGAAGCACGCTGAAGTACAACAGCATCTGGCGACGTGCCGCCGATGCACTCAGAAAGCCTCTGTCGTCCGCAAACGCGGAGAACGCGTCCATGTGTTGCTCTCTGAGCTTGAGCCACAGGTCGAAGCAGGTGCCGTAACGCCACGGCATGCCCATAGTCGGTTCGCGGCTTATCGACAAGAGAAAAAGGAGCGACGTATGGCCCACAATCCGTTCTCAAGACGCTATCGCCCCGCCTGGGCTGCCACAGCCCTGGTGTTGCTCACGGTGATCACGCTCACCGTGCCTCCGATCCGCACACTGGCCGGGGAGTTGCTGGGGGTCTTCCGCGTGCAGAGGATTACGTTTACGCCGGTCGATGTCGACACATTCCCAGACGAGAAGACGCTAGAGGCCCTGTCCCCGGAAATCGAGCGCATGTTTGGCGACACACTCGCCGTCGTGGCGGATAGCAGGCCAGAGGAACTGACCGAGGCTGCAGCACGTGAACGCGCTCCGTTCCCTATCCGCCTCCAGGATACATCGGATGCTGCACGCCACGAATGGACAGCTCCACTGCATATCGCTATGGACATCGACGTGCAGCACCTTCAAACCCTGTTCACCGAGCTGGGGTACCGGGATGTGGATCTCCCCCACGAACTGGACGGCACGACACTTGAGGCTGACTTCTCCGGCATGCTCACGACCTACTACGGCGACTGCCAGGAGGAGTCGATGGGGCAGGACTGCATGACCTTCATCCAGATGGCCAGCCCGACGGTTTCTGTGCCCGACGGGCTGGACGTCGAGCAACTGGGCCGCATTTACCTAGAGCTGTTGGGGACGCCCGTTGCCGAAGCAGCCCAACTCAGCAAGCAGATCGACTGGACAACCACGCTGGTGGTCCCATTCCCCCATCACGTCAACCTTACGCACGAGACGATATCTGCGGGCGGCGTCGAGGTCACGTTGCTCCACTCCGATTCCGGGTACCGTCCTGCCGCGGAGTACTTGCTCACCTGGGTCGAGGACGACATCATCTACGCCATCGCTGGCAAGGGTGATCACGCCAAGGCACTGAAGTGGGCCACCTCTACCAGGTAGGCGATCACTCACACATCGAACCCCCGACGACTGACATCCAGCTCCTGAGATAAGCTGGGTGTCAGTCGCTTGCCTGAGCCTCAACGGCCCGGCGCGACTACGAGAACGGTGAACAGGGTAACAACATACGCGAACCACAGGGATCGAGCGCTCATGCTGGTCGCTTGGGGTCTTGCGGGGGTGTGCACGCTAGGAACAACGGTGCGGGAGTGGAGGGGT
>CAYQZG010000018.1:0-1929 GCA_964421785.1 uncultured Anaerolineales bacterium | reverse complement strand
CTAGGTGACTTCCTGCTATAATCACTCTATGAACAACGGACCGGCAATCGAGACCTGTCACCTACGAAAGGAATTCGGCAACAAGGCCGCCGTGGCCGACCTGACCCTGTCCGTAGAGCGTGGTGAGGTCTTCGGTTTCTTGGGACCAAACGGCGCCGGCAAGACCACAGCAGTCAAGATGATGCTGGGTTTGATCGCGCCAACTGCCGGGGCGGGATCGCTCCTCGGTGCACCGCTGGGCGACCCGCGCGGACGTCGCAAGGTCGGTTTCCTGCCGGAGCATTTCCGCTTTCATCACTGGCTCAAGGCACACGAGTTCCTTCATCTGCACGCCGATCTTTACCAGTTACCGCAAGACGTGGCTCGGGGACGCGTCCCTGAGCTGCTTGCCTTGGTCGGACTGGCCGAGCACGCTGAGAAGAGGCTGAGGGCCTTTTCCAAAGGTATGCTGCAGCGCATCGGATTGGCTCAGGCGCTCCTCAACGAACCGGATCTTGTGCTTCTGGACGAGCCAACGTCAGGTCTCGATCCCGTCGGCCGTCGGATGGTACGCGACATCATCAGCGATCTGCGCAACCAGGGTACCACTGTATTCCTTAACTCCCACCTTCTCAGCGAGGTAGAGATCACGTGCGACCGGGTGGCTTTCATCAAGAAGGGACACGTGATCCACACCAGCTCGCTCGACGCACTGATGGAGGGTGAACTAACCGTCGAGATTCGGGCGCGGCAGCCGGACCATGTGTCCCGCACACGCTGGGAGGCCATGCTGAACGGCCTAAGGCGTTGGAGCGATGACGTACACGTCAATGGAGAACACATCACGCTATCGCTGGCCGACGAGGCCAACTTGCCGGCCATCAGTCGCCACCTGGTGCAGCACGATGCCGATGTCTACGCTCTCAGCCCAAGAACGCTCTCCCTGGAAGAGCTCTTCATTCAAGTTGTCGGCGCCGAAGACGTCATCCTGGAGACATCGAGACATCTATCAGGGGAGAGACCCTCATGAGGCAGTCAGCAACTCTGGTGATCGCCCGGCTCACCTTTCAGGAAGCCGGGAGGCGCCGCATCCTTCTGGCTGCCCTTGCCCTGGGTGTCGTCTTTCTCACTGTCTATGGATTAGGCATCCACTTCATCAAGAAGGACCTGGCGAGACATGGAGAGCATCTACAACGGGTCGTCTCTCTGCCAATGTACAACTTCCTCATTCTCAGCGGGCTCTACGTTGTCAATTTCCTCACGCTTGCCATGACGGTGCTGACATCCGTCGACACCATCGCGGGAGAGGTCGATAGCGGAACCGTTCACATCCTGGCCACGAAGCCGATACGCCGTCAGCAGATTCTGATCGGTAAGTGGCTCGGCTTTGCCATCATGCTGAGTCTCTATCTGCTCCTGATGGCAGGAGGTCTCGTCGTCCTGACACGCTTGATCTTGGGCTATCTGGTGCCGAACCTCGTTCGTGGGCTCGCCCTGATCTGGCTCAATCAGCTCCTGGTACTCAATATCACACTGCTCGGAGGCACGCAACTATCGACATTGGCCAACGGCGTGCTGGTTTTTGCAGCCTACGGCGTTGCTTTCATCGGCGGATGGATCGAGCAGATCGGTGCTCTCCTGGGCAATGAGACCACCACCGTGATCGGTATTATCTCCAGCCTGTTGATGCCGAGCGAGGCCCTCTGGAAGCGTGCATCCTTCGAGATGGAGACGGCCCTTGCTAACGCCGTGTCACCGAATCCCTTTACCGTGGTCGCTTCGGTGCCCAGCCTGGCCATGGTGATCTACGCCATCATCTATGCCACTGCCGCGCTGGCACTCGCCATTCACAGCTTCAACCGCCGCGATCTGTAGCCGCCCCTGCCCGTTATCTTCCTTTTCGCGATTTGCATACTAGAAAAGGATAGAGTATAATGGGCAAAGGCTCTC
>CAYQZG010000017.1:0-42925 GCA_964421785.1 uncultured Anaerolineales bacterium | reverse complement strand
ATCTGCCCATCCCCGAGCGGGACGAACGGCTGGCCCACTGGCGTCAGTCGCTGTCCACCGGTATCGTCCTGCTTGAACCGGGGCGAGAGGCGGGGAAAGGACGTATCGTAACCCGCTGGCGGCTGCGGGTCAACGTCGAGGAGACCTGGCGGACGTGATTCCGCTCCTGCCTGCCAAGTTCGAGGCGCGGGAGCTGGATGTGACGACGCTGGATCTCCAAGACCTTCTTGACCGACGTTCCGAGTTCGAGGCCGATTGGGATCGGCGTCTCAGCTATCTTGTGCACACGCCAGAAGGTAGTGCGTTCGAAAACGTCTGGGAGACGGTCGTTAGCGTCCTTCGCCAAGTTGAGGGACGTCTTGCGCGCTAGATGACAGTGGGAGAGAGAGCCGGCGGGGGATAGCCAAAGGCTACACCGTTGCCCCTCCAGGCCACCGTCCAGTGGAGGTCTCCGGTGGTAGTTCGGTGTGTAGACCGCAACAGGCTCCGGCACAGCGAGCAATGCCTCCAGCGTCCGCGCCGGCCACCAACGATCGCGTCCGTGGTACACTACAAGGGGCACGATGGGCCACAGCTTTCCCCGCTCCTGCAGGTTCCGTTCCCAAATACGCACCATGTAGCGCAGCAGCTGGAACGCGACCCAACGATCGGGCGTGCTCTTGTGCTCGAACAACACGTAAGCGTATGCTCCACGTCCGTCTCGCAGCTGCACGCGATACAGTAAGTCCGCCTGGTGCACTCCCAACTCCGCATCGACGAAGGAGTCCTGGACCATCTCCGGCTCGCTGACGTCCAACACGGCCATCACATCAGCAGGCAGGACGTGTTTGAGGAAGGCCCGCGCCGCGCCCGGTCGTGAGAGCGCCTCCCTGAAGAAGCGGTCGTGTGGATTGGTGACGCCGCTCATGTTGCCTTGCTGATCCTTCCGCTGGGCCTGTGTTTTCATGAAGAATTGGGACGTCTTGCCTTGAAACAACGCCTGTAGGACGCATTGTAGTACAGACGGGGGGCGTGGCAAGCGAGGATGCAGGCGCCTCGATCAACAGGATGAGCTTTGGAATAGCCTGACTTTCCTGCGTACTCGCAGGGTACGCACTGTCAGACATCTCCTTCGAGTCCCGCGGCATACACGCGAGGCAGGGGGTGACTTGCCAAAGCATCCATAAGGCATATACTAACCGCCGAAGATACGTCTGCTACGCTAGCCAGGCGGTCTACTTCCCTGCTGATCGGTTTGTACGGCACGGCGTCGATGTGAGACATTGTCCGTGCTGCCAGAAATGATGATGGCAAAGTATAACTACTCGTGGCGAGGGAGCTGGGCACGCAAGCTGAAGCCCGGACTCCGCTCAGGAGGAGGATATGGCTTCACGTATAGGGATCCGTCGTGAGGAGAAGAGCAAATGGGAACGTCGTGTGCCTCTCGTTCCTGACTACGTCCGTCAACTACGGGAGGAGCACGACATTCAAGTCTGGGTGCAGCCCTCAGAGATTCGTGTCTTCTCCAATCAAGCATATCGTGAGGTGGGAGGGCGAATTGAGGAGGATCTATCTCCATGTCCCGTTGTTTTCGCCGTCAAGGAGATTCCCGCTGGCTGCTTCGATCCAGGACACACCTACATTTTCTTCGCTCACGTGATCAAGGGGCAGCCCTATAATATGCCGATGCTGCAATCCCTGCTGGACAAAGGCTGCCAGCTGATCGACTACGAGAAGGTTACGGATGAGCAGGGGCGCCGCTTGATCTTCTTCGGTCGCCACGCAGGACTGGCCGGGATGATCGATACGCTATGGGCCTTTGGAAGGAGGCTGGTGTGGGAAGGCATAGCGAATCCCTTCGCCGACCTGCAGCAGACGTATGCGTACGATGATCTTGAGCAGGCGGAGGCCGCCATCTCCGCAGTGGGGGATCGCATCGCTCGACAGGGATTGCCCGAGCCAATTGCACCGCTCATCTGTGGCTTTGCCGGGTACGGCAACGTGTTCAGCGGGGCGAATGAGATCATTGAGCACCTGCCGGTGGAGGAGATAGACCCCGAGCAGGTGGTCGATGTGGCCCGGAATGGCTCTGTCCGCGACAGGGTATACAAGGTGGTTTTCAAGGAAGAGCACACGGTAGAGCCGATATCCCCCGATGATGCGTTTGAGCTGCAGGACTACTACCAACACCCGGAGGCGTACCGCTCCAGGTTTGATGCGTACCTGCCGTACCTGAGCCTGCTGGTCAACTGCGTCTACTGGGAGGAGAAGTATCCGCGCCTGGTGACCAAGCAGGCGCTGCGGGAGCTCTATCGTGTCTCGGAGCAGCCTAGACTGCGCGTCATCGGCGACATAAGCTGTGACATTGAGGGAGCTATCGAGGCCACAGTGAAGTCCACGGATCTGGGTGACCCGGTCTACGTCTACGAGCCCTTCAAGGATCAGGCGGTTGCCGGTGTGGAAGGCGAGGGCCCGGTGATCCTGGCCGTCGATATCCTGCCCAGCGAACTCCCTCGCGAAGCCTCGACCTATTTCAGCGGTGTGCTTATGGACTACGTGCCTGCTATCGCCAAGGCTGACTACTCGGTGCCCTTCCAGGCACTGGACCTACCGCCGGAGATCAAGCGAGCCGTCATCGTCCATCAGGGAGAGCTGACGCCTGACTATGAGTATCTTGAGGATCATCTCCCTTAGGGGGTTTGTAACCGTTCATTTGCTGCTGCCAGGCAACAGACGGATCCGAAGCCCATTCGTCTCGGACGAGACACACCTGTTGAGGTGAGTGAGCACAGAGATGTCTCAAGCCCGAGTCTGCATTGTTCTAGTTAGGAGAAGGATATGGAAAACGTTCTTGTACTTGGCGCTGGACTTGTAGCGGGACCGCTGGTCCGCTATCTGTTCGATCACGGCTATCAGGTCACCGTGGCCAGCCGTACGTTGAGCAAGGCCCAGACGCTGGTTGAAGACCATGCACATGGGGAAGCTGTTCAGTTCGACATCACGCAGGAGCGACACAAGCTAGGCGATCTGATCGCCGAGGCTGACCTGGTCGTCAGCTTGCTACCCTACATCTACCACGTGCAGGTGGCGAAGGTGTGCGTCGAGCACCGGCGGCCGCTGGTCACGACCAGCTATGTAAGCGATGAGATGCAGGCTTTGGATCAAGGTGCCCGCGAAGCAGGGGTGATCCTGCTCAATGAGATCGGCCTCGATCCCGGCATCGATCACATGTCGGCGATGCGCATCATCGACCGCGTCCATGACGATGCTGGAGAGATCAGGGCCTTCCGGTCTTTTTGTGGAGGTCTGCCAGCGCCGGAGGCCAACGACAACCCACTAGGCTACAAATTCTCTTGGAGTCCGAGAGGGGTGGTTTTGGCCGGTCGCAATGACGCTCGCTATCTGGAGAATGGCCGCATCGTGAATGTACCTAACGAGCGGCTTTTCGCCATGCACTACGTGACTCAGGTCGAGGAGCTGGGCGATTTCGAGGCCTATCCCAACCGTGATGCTCTCCCCTACATTGAGCGCTACGGCATTCCAGAGACGGAAACGATGTACCGAGGCACATTGCGCAATCTGGGATGGTGTGACGTTATGCAGAAGCTGAATGAATTGGGATACTTCAGCCTGGAGGAACGCCCTGATCTAAATGACAAGACGTTCCGCCACGTGATGGCAGAGCTCATTGATGAGACAACCGGGGATAAAAGGCGTCCCAAGGCGGAGTTGAGGGGTGACTTGGCACGTCAACTCAACGTCGCGCCCAATTCTGGCGTGATGATGACACTCACTTGGCTGGGCCTCATGGAAGACGAGCCGGTGCCGGAGAAGGCGACGCTGCTGGATGTATTGGCCGATCGGATGTTGGAAAAGATGTCCTATCACGAGGGTGAGCGGGATATGGTGGTCCTGGTCCACGAGTTCGTGGCCGCCTATGCAGATCGAGAGGCGTCCATCAGCTCAACTCTGATCGATTTCGGTGTTCCTGGCGGTGAAACAGCGATGGCGCGAACTGTGGGCACGCCGGCAGCTGTTGGGGCACGGATGATCCTGGAGGGCAAGATCGATCTCGCCGGGGTCCACATACCGATCGTGCGGGGGATCTATGAGCCGGTCCTCGACGAGTTGGAGCACCTGGGTATTGTTTTCGAGGAGAGGGTAAGCTAGTACTCGACGCGCACGCCTCTGATTCGTCCTACCGCCCACTCGACAAGCAGGATCAGCGCGACGAAGGGCAAATCGGCAACAATCGTGAAGGCATACATGGTTGTGAGCCACCGGGTGGCCAGATTGAGAGGCCGACCCAAGCGCTCGATGATCGTCGGGCCCAATCCCGCGAACCAAGCCAGAGCTATGGCAAGCACTAAGAATAGAATAACCGAGGTCCAGGATTCCCGATCCGACCGGCTTGGCAGCATCGTGTTGCTGACAGCGAAGATTAGGTAGGCCCAGAGCCAGATGTCGGAGGTCTTCAGCATCTCGACGACATGAGTGATTAAATGCGTCCATGCCCCATCAACAAGCGCCCTCTGCAACCCGCCGATGTCGAATGACAGGTAGCCGACCAGTAGAATGACGGCGCTTCCTGTCAGCAGGGGAGCCAGTCCGATCAAGCTGGCTCGCACGGCGTCGGTCTCTTCGACCGGTACAAACCCCAACTGGATGCGCTCGTCCGCCAGTTTAGGGCGGACAGAGACACGTCCCACGCGCACCCCGAGGAGCCTGGCCACGAGGGCATGGCTGATTTCGTGGAGCAAGATGCCCGGCATCAGGGGGAGAGCATATAGGACCACGGCGATCTCCCGATCGCCGGTGAGTAACAACATCACCCCTTGCAGGTGGCGGTGAATCCAGCGCTCAACCAGCAGCAGGAGCGCCAACGTCACCGCCAACCCGAGCAAGGGGATCCAGCTCATCGGTTCTGCAGGCTGTCCAGCACCGCCGGTTGCAGGCTGCCCGGCAGCGGCACGCTGCTCTGCTCCGAGCGGCGGTGCTGAATCATCTGTGGGCTATCGTGCCTTTCTTCACAATCTCCGCAAAGTCATCGGCCTTCAGGCTTGCGCCACCGACCAGCGCGCCGTCGATCTCAGGTTGCGACAGGAATTCGGTGACGTTGTGGGGTTTGACGCTGCCCCCGTACTGAACCCGAATGGTCTCGGCGATAGCCTCACCGTAGAGATCGGCCAGCACGCCGCGCACGGCGTGCCCGATGATCTCGTTGGCGTCCTCACCGTGGGCTGGCACGCCGGTTCCGATGGCCCAGATCGGTTCGTAGGCCATCGTGACCAGCTTCGCTTGCTCGGCCGTGACGCCTTCGAAAGCGGCTCGCACCTGCTTGCCACAGAAAGCCTCCGTCTTCCCAGCCTTGTTCTGCTCCAGATTCTCCCCAACGCACACAATGGGATTGAGGCCATGGGCCAGCGCCGCATGCAGCTTCTTGTTGATCCATTCATCGGTCTCGCCAAAGATGGTGCGGCGTTCCGAGTGGCCGATGATAACGTAGTCGCAGAGCCCTTCCAACATCGAGGGGCTCACCTCGCCGGTGAAGGCGCCTTCATCTTCCCAGTGCATGTTCTGTGCACCGAGGCCAATGGTGGAGCCGTCCAAGATCTCGTGCACGGCCTCCAAGGCCACGAAGGGCGGGCAGACGGCCACGTCGCAGCCCTCGGCATCCTTCAGTTCTCCCTTGAGCGCTTCGACCAGCGATGTGGCCTCAGCGATGGTCTTGTGCATCTTCCAATTGCCAGCGATAAACGGTCTGCGCATCTTTCCTCCTCATGTGCTGAATGGAGTTGAAGCACGCTCATCCAGCGCGGCCACGCCCGGAAGCGTCTTGCCTTCCAGGAATTGAAGGCTAGCTCCCCCTCCGGTGGATACGTGGGTCATCTGATCGACCAAGCCGACCTGCTGTACCGCTGCTGCCGACTCACCACCGCCGATGATAGTCGTCGCGTCCAGCTCAGCGAGCAGGCGCGCTACGTCGAAGGTTCCGACAGCGAAGGTCGGCATCTCAAACACACCCAGCGGCCCGTTCCAGGTGACCGTCTTGGCATCGCTCAACGCCGATTCGAAGGTCGAGATGGTCTTGGGACCGATATCGAGGATACGCCATCCCAGGGGTACCTCGTTCGGAGCTACGACCTGCGTCTGAGCGTCGTTGTCAAATGCGTCCGCGATGACGACGTCGACAGGCAGCACTAGCTTCCCGGCCGCCTGATCCAGAAGCGACTTCGCCGTGTCGACGGCGTCATCTTCAACTAAGCTATCACCTGTCTCAAAGCCTATTGCCTTGAAGAAGGTGTTTGCCATACCTCCTCCGATGAGCACGCGGTCGCATCTTTCCAGCAAGCTCTTGATGACCGAGATCTTTCCCGATACCTTGGCTCCTCCCAGGATAGCGATGAAAGGATGCTTAGGGCGCCCAACGGCCTTTCCGAGGAGCTGTAACTCCTTCTCTACCAACAGCCCGGCAACCGCTGCCCCACCCTTCTTACGCATCGCTTGGGCTGCTCCTTCTGTAGAAGCGTGAGCACGATGGGCTGTGCCAAAAGCGTCATTGACGTACACGTCGGCCAAAGCCGCCAGCTTGGCGGCAAAACCTGGGTCGTTGGCCTTTTCCTCAGCGTGAAATCGGGTGTTCTCCAGCAAGACAATGTCGCCGGCCTCCATCGCTTGGACGGTCTCCTCAACGGACGCACCCACGCAGTCATCCAGCTTCTTCACGGGCCGATCCAGCAACACCGACAAGCGCTCCGCCACCGGATCCATCTTCAGGCCATCGACGGCCTCACCCTTGGGACGACCGAGATGGGACATCAGTATGAGGGCGGCCTCCTGGTCGAGCAAGTATTCTATCGTGGGCAGCGCAGCCTCAATGCGCGTATCGTCGGCTACCTTGAGACGGCGTCCATCCCCGCCCTCCTCGAGCGGTACGTTGAAGTCAACGCGTACCAAGACCCGTCTTCCTTGCACATCTACGTCGCGAACGGTCTTCCTAGAGATGGCATCTGTCTCTTTCATCGCACCTCCCTGCAAGTCAAGCGGCGGCGTATCCAGCACGGTCTGTTCATGACCGTGCTGGATACCGGCTAGAGGGTCTTGGCGACCCGCACGCCCTCCCGGACCATTTGGCTGGTGAAGCCCCACTCGTTGTCGTACCAGCTCATGATCTTGACCAAGGTTCCGTTAACCACCTGGGTCATACCTACGTCAACGATCGAAGCATGTGAGTCTCCAATGACGTCCGATGAGACTATCGGATCTTCAGCTACGCCGAGGATGCCCTTGTACTTGTCGCTTGTGGCCTCTTCTCTGAAGATATTGTTGACTTCCTCAACCGATGTCTCCCGCTTGGTCACGAAGATAATGTCGGAGATGGACCCCACCGGTATCGGTGCGCGAACCGCGACGCCATCGAAGCGGCCTTTGAGTTCGGGAAGAACCTTGGTGGTGGCGATGGCCGCGCCGGTGGTGGTGGGTACGAAATTGGCTGCAGCGGCTCGGCCCCTTCTGATCTTCTTGCTGGGACCGTCGACGATGGCCTGGGTCGAGGTGTAGGCGTGGATCGTCGTCATAATGGCGTTCTCCACCCCGATGCGTCGCTTCATCACCTCTACCACAGGCGTGATGCAATTCGTGGTGCAACTTGCGCAGGAGAGATAGGGAATGGATTCGTCCTCAGGGACGTTTACGCCGTGAACGATCG
Source organism: uncultured Anaerolineales bacterium (assembly GCA_964421785.1). Classification (GTDB taxonomy): domain Bacteria; phylum Chloroflexota; class Anaerolineae; order B4-G1; family B4-G1; genus SKLM01. The sequence continues at coordinate 35,238 of CAYQZG010000017.1, read as the reverse complement.
TAGGAATGCCCTCGCTCTTGGCTGGAGCCGAGAGGACGACGAACTTGGCGCCTGCCTCGAGGTGTTTATCCAGATCCTCCTTCTTCGTGAAGATTCCGGTGCACTCAAAGACAATGTCCACCTCTCTTTCTTTCCACGGCAGCTGGGTGGGATCTCTTTCCGCGAAAAACTCGTATTCCTCGCCGTCGACGATGAGGGCGCTGCCCCCGACCTCGACGTCTTTCTCATATCTCCCGTAGGCGGTGTCATACTTCAGGAGATAGGCCAAGTTGTCCAGCGGCATAATGTCGTTGACACCCACCAGCTCCAACTCAGGGGTATCTAGGATGATCTTGAATGCCGCCCGTCCGATCCTTCCGAATCCGTTGATTGCTACTTTAGCCATTGTTTCTTTTCTCCTTTACTTGTCGTGAATCTATTACCAAAAACGACTCTATACACTGAGAAGGGTAGCGACTCCCTTCACTAGAAAGACGATCCGCCAAGATGGTCGGGTGATGTCAACATAGTTGATCAGGGCTATCAGGCTATCCAGCGCCGCCTGTTTACGGTGGTGCCGGGTGATGAAGCCTGGTTCTCCAAGCAGCGCACCAATGCTCGCGCCAACTTATGACTATCGTGACGCCAGGGGTGCGCCCTATCCACCAGATCTGTCGCGATTATGCGATAGCCAGCGTCAGATGGGTACTCGAGCTTGACCATTTCGACCCCAGGCCTGCTCTTGCGACAATTGTCCCGGGCTTCGTCCAACAAATTGTCATTTGCCAGCACCACTGAAAAGAGAGAGCTGTGTACATGGTTCTCCAGGGCCGCAACGTGATCGCCAACGGTGTAGTCCTCTGTCTCACCGCCCTGGGTAGCAACGTTGCAGACGTAGACTTTGCACGCCGGACTGGCCTTTATGGCGTCCGCTATTGCCGGCACCAAAAGGTTAGGCAGGACGCTGGTGTACAAGCTGCCAGGCCCAGCCACGATCATGTCCGCCTTAAGCAGTGCGTGAACCGCGCCTGGGTACGCTGGCGCATCACTGGGATCCAGATAGACGCGCTGAATCGTCCCTTCTGCCTGCGGGATGCGAGACTCACCGCTTACCCGGTTGAGTTTGGTGTCCAGCGGGATGGCGTCTATCCCCCAGCTTCGAGCTTGGACAGAAGGCCTATCCTGAGCCTCTTCGAACGGCACCGACTGTCCTGCTAACGTCGGCCAGGCCTCCATACTCGCCTGTTTGAGATCGGCGGTGAGGGTCACGTTCTGCAGGGTGCTGGGGAGCACCTGTCCTTGCACTGCCAGAACCCGTCCGGACTCCAAGATGGCCCGTTCGAAGCTTCCTGTCACCTCCGCCATCGCTGTTATGAAGAGATTACCGAAACTGTGCCCGTTGAGTCCGCTGCCACTTCCGAAACGGTATTGGAACAGATGTGTGGTCAGCGCCTCATCGTCAGCTAGCGCGGCAATACAGTTGCGGAAATCGCCTGGTGGTAGCACACCGAGCTCGCGCCGCAGTCGCCCGGAGCTGCCGCCATCGTCGGCTACAGTCACGATAGCGGTGATGTTTGATGTATACTCCTTGAGGCCGCGCAGGAGCGTGGAGAGCCCGTGGCCTCCGCCAATGGCGACGATCTTCGGCCCCCGTTCCCGCCGGCGGTATCGTTGCACGGTCTTCGCCAAGGTCTCCGGGTTGGTATCCACAAAGGGTCTCAGCAGCGAGCGATTGAGACCGATGAACCCGACCACGATGGCGGCGATGCCAACTAGAAAAAAGAGTGCCGCTCGTGCACCGCGCGGTATGAATTGGAGCGTCAGGTAGTAGAAGATGCTGGGAAGCGGGTAGAGTTCGCGGAGCAGAAAGCTGAAACCCAGACTCAAGACGGCGACGCCACCGACCAGAACCAGCAACCAGCGCTTGACACCCATCCCAAGGGGTAGCCACTGGACCGCGAAGCGGAGGTATCTGTGCAGTTTCAGCTCTGCTGAGGATTTCATCTCAGCTGTTGTCTTCCCGTCGTCCACCGGGCTACCTTCCTAGCAGCATAGGCGCTGCCAACTACGATCTAGCTGAATGAACAGCCGTCGTTGTCTATTATAGCTTGATGCCCCCTCACTGAAAAGGGAAGCGAATCGACTCCCTGTCCGTCGACGGTCGAGTCATCTTCGCAAACGAATTCGATGGTGAATCCTCATTGAGCTATGCCTATTTGCTTGACCGCCCTGCGGAACCAAGAGATCGGCGCGGGCTCGTACTTCCGCACCATCAGGACCGAGCTGGAGACGCTATCCGCGATCCGGTCAGGGATCGAACCAAAGAGCAGGTTCCTCAAGAACCATTCCTCTGAAGCGCCAATAACGATCAAATCATAGTCTTCTGCGGCTTCAATGGCTTCTTCAAGAATGCCCTCCACCACCGATTCCCTGCATTTCAGGCGGAAGACAATCTCCTCGGGTATCTCTCCTAGCTCATCTTCAACCAGCTGATGCAGGACATCCAGCTCCACTTCACAGACATCCTCCGGTTCGGGGAAGATACGGGTCAGTGTCAACGTCCCTCCGGTTGCTTTGATGATATCCCACGCCAATCTTAGGGCCAGGCGGGCGTGTGGGCCACCGCCGATGGGAACCAGGATATGGCTGAGATCCTCCTTCATCACGCCTCGATCGCGAAGCACCGCCACGTCACAGGGTGCGCCGTGGACGACGTCTTTTACCACACTGCCGGACACTCGTGTCGTGGACAGCTGACCGCGCCAGCCCATGAGTATCAGACCTATGCCGCCCCGAGCCTCGGCCACACCCAAGATGCCGGACGAGTTCCCGCGCGAGGCCCGCAGCAAGGTGCGCACGGGTACGCCCTGCTTGTGGGCGTAGTTGGCAACGCGCTCCAGTAGAGCCTTCCTCCCGTTCTCCTGGCGATCCAGCATCTCCTGAGCAAGCTCCAAGGGGGTTGCCCCAGGAACCTTGACCACGGAGAGGGCCGCAAGGGTGACCTCCTCACGTGCCTGTCCCAAGATGACGGCCATCTTCATCAGGCTCTCAGCCGTCATTGGATTGGCAACCGGCACCAGGATCTCACGGCGGGCAGCTTCCACCGTCTGAGCTGTCACCCTTACAGCTCGCTCTACAGGTCTCCTCAGCTGGTAGACGACCAGCCCAATGGCGATCAAGCCCAATCCCACGTACAGCGCATTATGCGCCGTGAACACCTCCACAACGATGATCCCCAGGCAGCCCAGAATCGGCATCACGGGGTACCAGGGCGTGCGGAATGGGCGTTTTTGGTCGGGTAACTTGCGACGTAGCAGGATAAGGGAGACGTTAGTGAAGAAAACCACAAACATGTAGCCGAAGTTAGAGACGTAGCCGAGGAACACCTCGTCACCAGACATTGCCGCCGCGCCGATCAGTCCACCAGTCAGCAAGATGGCCGGTACCGGGGTCTTGAGACGAGGATGAATCCGCGAAAGGAAATCCGGCAAGTATCCGTCGCGACTCAACGCCAGTGCCACACGGGCCGAGCTGATCATAGCGGTGTTCAAGGAGGTAAGGGTAGCGATCAGCCCGGCCACTCCCATCGCTGGCGATCCCCAAGGTCCCAAGCGAGCCGCGGCGTCGGAGAGGGGGGTGGAGGATAGCCCTAGCTTCTTGGCTGAGATGATACCCAAGGCTGCAAAGGTGATGGCGCAGTAGACGATGGCGCAGACGAAGATCGTGCCCACAGTGGCAATCGGGATGTTGCGCCCTGGATTCTTGGCCTCCTCGGCGGTGGTGGCGATCACCTCGTATCCCACAAAAAGGACGTTCACCAACGTGAGCGTCTTGAAGATGTGGGCCATGTTGTTCAAGAACCCTTCGTGGATGAAGAAGCCGCTGTCTTTGTAGAACTCGGCCCAGGTGAAGCCTCCGGGGAAGACAAAGCTTGCGATCACGAAAGCGGCCAGCGACGTCAGCAGTACGGCGGCCAAGATCACTTGCGTGCGTCCCGCCTCCTCACTTCCACGAATACTGTTGACAGTGAAGAGCACGATGAGCACCAGTGCGGTCAGCCTGACGGGCAGGAAGGGCAGGAAGAGCTTCAAAGAGTAGGCCGCGCCGACCGACGCCAGGGCTGAGTAGACCAGGCTGCTGAACCAGCTCACCCATCCCACGCTGAAGGGCAGGATACCCTTCGTCGCTTTGCTAATGTATGCATAGCCGCCGCCGGCAACAGGAAAGGTAGACGCTAACTCGGCATAGGAGAGGGCATTGGGGAGCGACTGAAGCGCGGCGAGGAGGAAGACAAGGATCACTGCAGGGCCAACCATCCCCGCTGCGTGCCCGGTGAGCACGAACACCCCCGCGCCCATCGTTCCGCCGATGCCCAACATAACGATTTCGGTGAGGCCTAGTGTGCGTACCAGCTCCTTTTTCGCCATAGACGGTCTCCTTGGGTCAGCAATGAATCAACGTATCCCCCTGCCTGCCGCGGGGGTGGATGAGAAGAATCTTGCCTGACGTGGGCAAGCATCCAGCACCATCTGTTCATGGCGGCGCGTGAGGGGATTATACCCTGGGCCGTCCAAAATGTGTAGAAGGCGACGAGATTAGGCTTCGCCGAGGCTGAGCCGGCACAGTCTGTTCACAACGGTGCCACTCGTCCGCCAACCGGGCCGAGTGCCTCTCGTACGCGCTGAGCCACCAAGCTACACGCCGGCGCCTCCCGTACCGTCTGCGTTCGTGGACGCGGCAGGTCAACCGGTACCTCCGCGACAATGGAAGCGGGACGCGGCCCAAGCACCAACACGCGATCGGCCAGGTAGACGGCCTCCGGCACAGAATGTGTCACCATCACCACGGTCTTCCCAGCTCGTCCCCGGGCCGCCTGCCAGATGCGCAGCAATTCCCGCCCCATCCGCTCCCGAGTCAACGCGTCCAACGCGCCAAAGGGCTCGTCGAGCAAGAGAAGCGGGGGATCGTGCACGAGGGCCCGAGCCAGCGCCACGCGTTGCGCCATACCGCCGGAAAGCTGGGCTGGATGAGCGTCCTCGAAGCCCATGAGCCCGACCAGGTCGAGCAGCCCATCCGCCTTTTCCTGGGCCTGTTTCTTGCTGCAGCCATTCAGCTCCAGTGGCAGGGTCACGTTGGCTCTCACCGTACGCCAGGCCATCAGCGTGGGCTCCTGAAAGACGAAGCCGGCACGGCGGCTGGGTCGATCGACCTCCTCGCCGGCGAGATAGATCGACCCGGCTGTCGGTAGTTCCAGACCGGCGATCAGCTTGAGCAACGTCGTCTTGCCGCAACCGGAAGCTCCTACCAGGCACAGAAACTCTCGTTCTTGTACCTGGAACGAGACCTCGTCCAGCACCGGCAGAAGGCCATCGGGGCGCCGATAGGACTTGTCGACGTTATGAACCGTCAGGAGAGGATTTCCCATGGACATAAGCTACGGCAGGAACGCATTTGTGAAAGCTTGCTCTGAATCGAGGTTGCCCTCCAACAGATCGGCACGGGCCATCACCGCAAGTGTATTCTCCCATGCCTCTGGATTCGACCTGCCCAGTGGCTCGCCGCGCCAATAATCCAAAGATGCCTCCAAGACCGCCCGCTGTATCTCCTCGTTCTCCTCAAGGCCATCGACGTAGTCTTTGCAGACAGTGAAGGCGGCATCCGGGTCGTTCAGCGTCTCCTCCAACCCCCGCAGGAAAGCGCGGGCGAAGGCGCGAGCCAGCTCAGGCCTCTCTTCGAGCACCTCCTCGCTGGCAATAACACCGTTGGATACGAGGGGGGCATAGTCGGCCACTGGGATGAGATTGGTATCATAACCCCGCTGGTCAAGCTGGACCGGCTCATTGTTGGCGTAGACAACGGCCGCCTCGACCCGTCCCACCGTGAGGTTCTCAAGCGCAGCATAGCCGATCACCTCGAGATCGACGCGCTCTTCATCCAAGTCGGTGGCGGAGACGAGAGCCTTCCAGCCAATGTAGCTGGCCGCCCCAAATGTCTCCGGTATGCCTACTTTTCGCCCCGCCAGGTCACTCGGCCCCTGGATACCGCTCTCCTCCAGAGCCACAACCGCGACTGGGAACCTCCGCCACCAGTTGACGAACGTGACGACCGGCATACCCTGGGCGCGAGCCTTGAGCACCTGGTCACCGCTGGCGATGGCAAAGGGGGTCCAACCAGCGGCCACCAGCTGAACGCCCTTGGTATCATAGTCGCCATAGTCGAACTCAAGCTCGATACCCTCTTCCGCGAAATACCCTCGCTCGACGGCCACGTACCACGGAGCGAACTGCACGTTGGCGACGAAGCCCATCGGAAGACGGATGTGGGTTGGTTCCACGGTGGGGGTTGGGTTTCCGGGATTCCCACAGCCCGTCAGAACGACCAGTACCAGCACCATAGTAAGAGCAGCCCATCTCGTCATTGTCTCTCCTTGTCTACCAAGACTCTCATAGCGATCGCCACGCTCCCGTTGAGCGTGACGCCAGAATCGAGATGATACACGTGCGGTTTGAGGCCGGTTACGTATCCATCTCCCGCCATCTCAGCAGTGCGCGCTCGGCGACAGCCACGATGCCGTATAGGATCTGTGCCAAGATGACCAGCGTGCCGATACCGACAAACACCTGCGCGGTGTCGTAGACCTGCTGCCCCTGCTTCAGCAGGTAACCTAACCCTCGGTCGGCCGCAACGAACTCCCCGACTATCGCCCCAATAACGGCCAGTGTGGCACCCACTTTGAGCCCTCCCAGGAGCGTTGGCAACGCCGCCGGCACCTCCAACATCCAGATCATCTGCCAGCGGTCCGCCTCCAGCGTGCGCATCAAATCCCGCAGGTCCTCTCCCACGCCTCGCACGCCGACCACTGTGTTGACCAGGATCGGGAAGAAGACAATCAAAGCACAGACCAGGATCTTGGACAGGATCCCGGTCCCGAACCAGATCACCAGCAGCGGCGCGATAGCGACGGTGGGCACCGATTGAGAGGCGACGATGAACGGCGCCAGCACTTGCTCCACCAGGGGCGAATGTGCCAGCAAGTATCCCAGAACAGTTGCTACTAACGTGCCCAGACCCAACCCGATCAGCACCTCGGTCAGCGTCACCTTCATATGCAGCCAGAGCGTGCCGTTGACCAGCAAGCGGCCCCAGCGAGACGCCACTGTGATCGGCGAGGGCAGGACAAAGGATGGATAGCCGCCCAGCCAAACGATCGCCTGCCATAACACCAGAAATAGGCTGAGGCTCAGCAAGGCCAATCCAATTCGCGACAGACGTCTTCCGCTCATACCATGCACTCCAAACAAAAACCCCATAGATGAGGATTCACCCACGGGGTAAAGCTCAACAGAGGAAAGAGAAAACCCCGAAGACTGATCAAGCCTCCGGGGCGCAAGTTCCTTCACCGTAATGTACGGCTTTCTTTATCTCCTTCCATCCGGACTTTCACCGTCGGCCCCGGCCTGGATGGCTGCGCTCCACCAATAAGAGGGAGGCGACTCCATCGTCACCGGATCGACCGCCTACGCGGCTCGCGGGCTCGGCGCACTGTTGGCTCACCCTTCTCACTAAAGGTAAGCAAAGCGACGCCTTACCGCCGGTCGGGGATTACACCCTGCCCCGAAGATGTATTTAACTTTCAGCACTGGATTATACTGACTTCTGATCAACTGTCAAGCTATCTAGTTTCAGATTGACCAGCTCCCGCTGAAAGGGAAGCGCAGCGGCTAGATCAACCCCAGTCTCTGCCCTCCCTTCTTGAAAGCTTCAATGGCCCTGTCCAGCTGATCCTCAGTATGCTCCGAGCAGAGCTGGACCCTGATCCTGGCCTTGCCGCGCGCCACCATCGGGTAGACGATGGCCAGCACGTAGATCCCCTCCTGCCAGACGAAGTCCGCCAGCTTCTTCGCCGTCTTGCTGTCGCCGCACATGATAGGCACGATGGGCGTCTCGCTGTGGCCGGTGTCGAAGCCGAGCGCCTTCATCTCATCCAGGAAATACTCGCGGTTTTCCCAGACCCGCTCTACCCGCTCGGGGTTGGATTCCATCACGTCGATGGCAGCGATGGTCGCCGCGGCCACGCTGGGTGGAAGCGCCCCGCTGAGCAACCAGGTGCGCGACTTGTTCATCGCGAACTTGATCAGTGCTTCGCTGCCACTGAGGTGCCCCCCCACGATGCCGAAGGCCTTGGAGAACGTCCCCATCTCGGCGTGCACCTGGTCGCGCGTTAGATCGAAATGGTTGACGATACCGCGTCCTCCCTTGCCCAAGACCCCCTCGCCGTGGGCATCGTCGACGTATACGCCCGCGCCATGTTCCGCGGCGATCTCGGCAATGGCCGGCAGCGGCGCCAGGTCGCCGTCCATGCTGAAGACCCCATCGGTAACGATCCAGATATGTCCGTAGGGTGGCTGGTGGGTTTCCGCCTCCTCCATAATGCGCTTCAGATCGTCGACGTCCTTGTGTTTGTAGATTGCCTTATCCGCTTTCGTCAACCGTATCCCATCGATGATCGAGCCGTGGTTGAGCGCGTCGGAGACGTAGAGGTCGCCCTTGCCGGCGAGCTGCGACAGGACGCCCTGATTCGTCATGAAACCGGTCTGAAAGGTAAGCGAGGCCGGTGCCCCCTTGAACGCTGCCAATCGTTCATCCAGTTCTCGATGCAGGGATGTGTCGCCCGCGATAGAGCGGTCGCTGCCGGCGCCTGCTCCGTATCGCTTGGTGGCCTCGACCATGGCCTCAACGACTTTCGGATGCGTGGATAGGTTGAGGTAGTTGTTTGAGCACATCACGACGACCTCTCTACCCTCGACAACTGAGATAGGTTTGCTGGGCCCTTGCAGTTCTCGCGGCTCCCAGGTCAGACCTTGCTGTTTGAGTCGTTCATACTCTTCACCGAGATAGCTTATTGGATCTCTTTCGACTGCCATTCTCTTAGCCTCCTATTTTTCGCGTCTTAATATCTGGGTCTCCTGAAAGAAGCTCACGAACCCGTCCCTGGGCTGGCAAATCGCCCCGAGACGGGGCTCAGAGCACCTTTCTTCAGTAGAGCCAATATCTGATGTCTGACGTCCTATGTCCTAGGGTCCATGTCCTCCCTGCAGACGCCGCTCAGTCTTTCAGCCTCTTTCGTAATCTTGCCAGCATATCCTCGACCATCGCCGGGAGGTCGTATTCCGGCTGCCAACCCCACTCTTCCCGCGCAGCGCTGTCATCGATCGTGCGAGGCCACGAATCCGCGATTTCCTGACGGTAGTCGGGCTCATAGGTGATCTCGAAGGCTGGAAGGTGCTTCTTGATCTCTGCTGCCAGCTCCGCCGGTGAGAAGCTCAAACCGGCCAGGTTGAAGTCAGCGTGGTGCTCGAGCTGGTCAAATGGTGCATCCATCAACGTGAGCGTCGCTCGGATGCAATCGGGCATGTACATCATTGGTAGGACTGTATCCCTCTCCAGGAAACAGGTGTACCGTTGATGCTTCAGCGCCTCGTAGAAGATCTCCACGGCGTAATCGGTCGTGCCGCCGCCGGGCAACGTCTCGCTGCTGATGATGCCTGGAAAGCGTACACCGCGCACGTCCAGCCCGTAACGCTCGACGTAGTAGTTGCAGAGCAACTCGCCCGCCACCTTCGTCAAGCCGTACATAGTCGTCGGCCGCAGGATCGTCTCTTGGGGCGTGTTTTCCTTGGGAGTGTCTGGTCCGAAGGCGGCAATAGAGCTGGGCCAGAAAACCTGAGCCACATCGTGGTCCCGAGCAATTTCGAGCATGGTGTACAAACCGTCGAGATTCACTCGCCAGGCCAGCTGAGGATTCTTCTCGCCACTTGCGGAAAGAATCGCTGCCAGATGATAGATCGTATTGATCTGGTACTCGTCCATCACCTCCTCTATGGTCTCCGGTCGGGTTGCGTAGATGGTCACGAACGGGCCCGAATCACGGAGCTCTGGATCAGGTTCGGTCTTGTGGCCAGCAGCGACCACGTTCTCGCCCCCGTACCGCTCCCTCAGCGCCATCGTCAACTCGGAGCCAATCTGACCGACGGCACCGGTCACGAGGATCCTAGGGGTGGCGTTTATCCCCGGTGTCTCATCCTTGAACACTGTAGCACCTCCATTCTGCTACTTTTGGGTGAATCTGACTATCACGACAACGTGACTTGTGTCCTGCCAGACTTCCGAAGTCTTCGTTATGACGTTTCAAGGCGCAGGATGCCGCCATCAGCAAGCCCAATCGGGTCTCAATTGGTGACCGCGTCGACCCGCCATCCGTCAGACTTCGGAAGTCTTTGGCCATGCGGCGCAGTACGCGAGCGAGTCGGAGACTCGACCATTGGCAAGCATGGATAGCACGGCTGCAACCGTAGTGAGTATAGCACATAGCCATTCTTTTTTCAATAGGCCCTGCTGTGCTATAATGTCTCTCTGGAGAACGTCTGAGCAAGGAGGGGAGTATGAGCCAGCCTATCGGCGATGGGACACCCACGTGGGGTGAACCGAACCGCGCTGCCGTCGTTCGCTTCCGCATCGGGGAGCGATCTGAGGTGATGGAGATCCAAGAGCCGAACCACGCGCGTCAGATTGAGGGTATACGCTTCATCTGGCGCTGGCAAGAGGAGGACGCTGGCTACCGGATGTGGGTGCGGATAACCCACCGCGGCGAGCAGGCGATCGCCCTGGATGCGATCGATGTTCTCTCGGCAACGGTGCCGGCGCTCGGTGCGGGTCATCAAGCCTGGTCTATCTACCAGAACGGTTGGCAGTCCTGGTCGCCCGCCTTCGCCCGCCACTCGGCCAGCGGCGTCTATTCGACACCGGGGACGCCCGACTATCGGCGTAAGCACCAGCCCCACGACCAACCGGGGAACGAAGAGGGTATCTCATCTGAGTGGGTGGTCGTTCTCTCTGCGCGACACGGGGAGGAACGCACGGCTGCACTGTTGGTTGGTTTCGTGACCGCAGCGGGTCAGCTGGCCGAGATCCGTGTGGGCGGGGATGACTCGTTCGACAAGCTCGGGCCAGGCTCAGACCTGGTGGCTCGCTGTCACTGTGATGGCATAAGAGTCGATCCTGGGGATTCGATATGTTCCGAGACTCTGGTGGTGCGCACCGGGTCGGATCCGCTGTCCTTGCTGGAGGCCTGGGCTGATGAAATTGGCCAGGAGATGGAGGCGCGGGTGCCCTCAGATCCCCCCACCGGATGGTGCTCCTGGTATACCTTCTACGGTGAGAATACGGCACAGGATGTCACGGCCAACGTGGCAGCGATCGAGGAGTACGCCCTTCCCCTCGATGTCATATTGATCGACGACGGCTATCAGACCGCCATTGGCGATTGGCTCTCGTATGACAAGGAAAAGTTCTCCGCCGGCATGGCGTCGGTGATGGATGAGATTCAACGGGCCGGGCACCGCGCCGGCATCTGGACAGCCCCCTTTGGTGCGTCGGCTGACTCACAGCTCTTCGCGCGCCATCCCGACTGGGTTCTCAGGGATGAGGACGATCAGCCGGTCCTGGGATGGGTACACTGGGGAAGGCCCTGTTACGCGCTCGATTGTACACATCCGGAGGTGCTGGACTGGCTGGGAGAGACGTTCAAGCATATGCGCCAGGCTGGGGGTATTCCCTTCTTCAAGATCGACTTTCTCTTCGCCGCTGCGCGTCCTGGTCGACGCCACGATCCTACCGCCACCCGCGCACAGGCGCTGCGGCGTGGGGTGAGGGCAATTCGTGACGCCATCGGAGACAGAGCCTTTCTTCTCGGCTGCGGTGCGCCCTTGGGACCCTGCGTGGGACTGGTGGACGGCATGCGAATTGGACCTGACGTCGACCCGAACTGGTATCCCATTTGGCGAAACGATCTCTCTGCTGTCTCCACGCGCAACGCGCTGCGCAACGTCGTCACCCGCGCTTCCCTCCACGGGCGTCTGTGGGCCAATGACCCAGATTGTGTGCTCGTGCGCCAGCGAGGTGACGATATGGACCTGGTCTTGAACGAGATGCGGACGCTGGCGGCGCTGGTGGCCCTGTCTGGAGGGTTGACTCTCGACTCCGACGATCTATCAGCGATCAATCCGGGCCGTCTCAAGTATCTGCGACAGACGCTGCCGCCGACCGGCATGTCCGCCCGCCCCCTCGATCTCTTTGAACACGAGATGCCCACCTTGTTCGTGCTCCCTGTGGAGCGATGCTGGGGCCGTTGGTGGGTCGCTGGCGTGGTCAACTGGGATGACCGCACGACCGAGACGACGGTGTCTCTAGATAACCTAGGTCTGCCTTCGGGACGGTACCACGTCTTCCATTACTGGCGCCGCCGCTACCTCGGTGTGACCGACGATGCGATCACGGTGCGTCGCCATCAGCCACACGAGACAGCGGTGTTGCTCCTCAAACCCGTCTCCGATCGGCCCGATGTGCTGACGACAACGTTCCACGTATGTCAGGGTGTCGTTGAGATCACCGGCTATCAATCCAAGATCACCAACGCGGTGTCGAGCGTCGAGGTAACGCTGGAGAAGGCCGGTCGACAGTTCGGGCGAGTGTTTTTCACCGTACCAAGAGGGTGGCGCGCGGTCGGTGCGGAGGTGAATGGGCGGGAGCAGGTGCCAGTGACCGAGGCACCACGTGTGATCAGCCTGGGGCTGACATTGCAAGGGAGAGCGACGGTTGGTGTAGGGTTTGAAAGGAGCGAACTATGAGCAAAAATACCTGTTGTATCTGTCACCGACCTCTAGGTCCGGAGGCCAAACAACTCTGTGGTCGCACGTATTGTGAGCATCATTACGGCAAAGTGACTCGAGATCGGCCGAGTGCCTGGCGTGCTGGGCTGGGTCACATCCTCGGCCAAGTGGCATTCGTGCTTATCGTTGTGGCGTTGGCGGCTCTCCTCCAGCCGAAGCTGACAGGATGGTCGCTGCTGGCGGTCGGGCTCCTGCTGGCACTGATTCCTGCCATCATCTGGCTGGTCTTCTTCTACCAGCAGGATCGACTGGAGGCAGAGCCGAAAGGCTATGTGCTCGCCGTTTTCGCCCTCGGTGGACTGCTGGCCCAGGCGGTCGGCATCCCGCTGCTGGAGGATGTCTTCGAGGTGGGCCGTTGGTTACCCCTCAGCCGCTGGGCCAACATCCTCGGCTCGATCCTGATCGTCGGCTTCACCCAAGAGTTCCTCAAATACGCCGCCGTACGCTACTCCATCTATCCTTCGGTCGAGTTCGATGAGCGAGTGGATGGCATCGTCTACGGCACCGCCGCCGGGCTGGGGTACGCCACGATGCTCAACGTCCACTACATCGTCGCCAGTGGCGGGGTGAATTTAGAAGCTGGCGTCATCCGAGTCGTCATTACTGCGCTGGCCCAGGCCAGCTTCGCCGGCTTAACGGGCTACTTCTTGGGCCGAGCAAAGTTCGAGGATGAGCCGGTCTGGTGGTTGTCCAGTGGCCTCGCGCTGGCCTCTATCCTCAACGGGCTTTTCACCTATCTGCGCGGCGAACTGACCACCACCGGGCTCAACCTGGCCGGTGGAGGTTTCAACCCCTGGCCGGGCCTGATCCTGGCTGCTATCGTCGCCCTGACGACCTTTGGGGCTTTGTTCTATCTGATCCGTCGTGTCAACAGGCTCACACTGGCCGGCACCGACGGGGGATGAAGGGAGGAGGATTAGCATGACAACGGCCGGGAGATCAGCTATAGCGACCATTCAACGACGTGACCGGTGGTCCGAAGGAGCCGTCATCGTTCTCGTGGTGATGGCTCTAGCCTTGGGTCTAGTGGTGCGCGAACTCACGCTTTTCCGCACTGTTCCTTTCAGCATTGCACAGGCTGACGTCGCCGGGCGACGCCCTGCTGCGTGGGTGCGGGAGATCGACGACGATCCCCTGCTCCGCTTGCGCAATGCTAGAGGCGGAGAGTTCGACACCATGATGGAGCTGCGTAGTCGTCCACTGGACGCTGACGTAGAGCTCGCCATGGCGCTGGATACGCTGGCATTGGAGCGGGCCGGTCAAGTGACTGCCTATCAGACCCTGGGCACCAATCACGTGCTGATTGGGGGAGAGACCGCGACTCGTCGGACATTTGCCTACGTCTACGAGGATAACAACCCCTACGTGGATCGGCTGCCAGTTGTGGTACGGGGGATGGACTTGGCGCTGCGCCACGGCGACCGCGTCATCGTCGCCACGCTTCTGGCTGATGTGGAGAACTTCGATGACCACTACCGGTATTTCCGCGCGTTCGCCGAATCTCTAGAATTCTGAGAGAGGAAATCGCTCTGATTCCTTTTTTAGTTGGAGGACATAATGGAAAAATCTAGGCGACTACTGATCATCAGCTTGGCTCTTCTGGTTATACTCAGTTGTCGGCCTTTTGGCCCCGACGAACTGCCTACCGTGACTCCTGTCCCACCGACCGAGGTCCCGCCGACAGCGACTGAGAGACCAGCTACACCTCTCCCGGAAGAGGAAACAACACCGACGCCTATGCCAGAACCGGATGATCGTCAGATTCGTCGCAATCTGCTGCGCTCCACCGTGCAGATCATCGCCCTGGCCGAAAGCGGCGGGCGACTTCAGCCCATCTGGACAGGTTCGGGTTCGATCCTCACTCCCGATGGCCTCATCCTCACGAATGCTCACGTCGCCACCGACCCCGATCCGGCCCGCCAGCCCGACGCCCTGGGCGTGGCCTTGACCGTACGCTCCGACGAGCTACCGGAGTTGAAGTACCTGGCCGAGATCCGGGATGTAGACACTCGGTTGGATTTGGCAGTCATTCAGATCGCCAGCGATTTGGATGGCCGGCCTGTGGACAAGGAGCAATTGAACCTAATCCATGTCCCTCTGGGCGACTCGGACGTGCTGGAGTTAGGGGATCTGATACGGATTCTGGGTTACCCGAGCATCGGCGGCGAGACGATCACTTTCACCGAGGGGTCGGTGAGCGGCTTCACCCGCGAACGAGGTGTGGAGGGACGAGCCTGGGTCAAGACCGACGCTACTATCGCCGGTGGCAACAGCGGCGGGTTGGGGGCGAATCTTGACGGCCAGATCGTCGGTATACCAACTCAGGTCGGCTATGGCGGTGCTGACCGATATGCCGACTGTCGATACCTGGCCGACACCAACGGGGACGGCGTGATAGACGGAAATGATAACTGCATTCCAGTGGGTGGTTTCGTCAACTCCCTACGCCCCATCAACCTGGCCAAGCCCCTCATAGAGGCCGCCCGCACGGGCATCGCGCCCAAATCACCGCCAACGCCGGTCCCCCCGACGTCTCCTTCGGGCGAGTCCCGCTTCTACAACCTGGCCTTTGCCCCCGATGTGACCGATAACGATCAACCGACACAGGTCGTTAACCGATTACCGTCCGGCGTCACCGAAATCTACGCCTTCTGGAGCTACGAAGGAACGGCCGATGGGATGACGTGGGAAGCCCGCTGGTATCACGAGGGCGAGTTCTTGGAGGGCGCCAGCCAGCCTCCCCAGCCCTGGCAGGGCGGCGAGCGAGGTAGTTGGTGGGTCAGCATCTACAACACCTCCGGGTTGAGCGACGGCACCTACCGCATCGAGTTGTACCTGGAAGAGGAGTTGCTGGCCGAAGGTTCGATCTCTGTTGGCGGCGTCGTCACCGGTCCCACCATCACGAACTTGATCTTCTCCGAAGGAGTCACCGACGATGACCGGCCTACCAATCCCGCCTATATGCTGCCCTCCGGCATATCCGAGGCTTATGGCTTCTTCGACTACGAGAACATGCGCGATGGGCTGCCCTGGAGCCGCACGTGGTACTATGAGGGCGAGCAGGTGGCCAGTGGGTCTGGTACCTGGGATGAGGGAACCAGTGGTTCCACCTGGGTAGGTCTCACCGCCGACGCGCCACTCGATCCCGGCACGTACCGGTTGGAGTTATTTGTCGAGGAGCTCCTGGTCGCTGCCTCTGACTTCACCGTCGCCGGTACCCAGGCACAGGAAGCCATTGGTCCCATCACTTTTGCCTCAGGCGTGGACGCACAGGGCAATCCTGTCGACCCGGGCACGAGCTTCCCCTCAGGCCTGTTGGAACTCCACTTCTTCTTTGACTACGCCGGTATGCAGGATGGGATGAATGTCGATGAAAAGTGGCTCATCAACGGGGAGGAGTTGGCCACGTTCAACATCGTCTGGGGGGAGGGAGCGAGCGGCACGTACCACGACCTTATCTATCGCGCCTCCGGCGAACCGCTCTCGGACGGTGAATACGCACTGGAGTTGTACGTTGAGGGCCAACTGGTGCAGCAAGGCACCGCCGTTGTCGGCACCGGCACGCCGCCCCCAACGCCGTCGCCCCCGATCGAGGGCCTGTATATCCAGGGCTACGTCCTCGACGCCGATACTGGCCGCGGTATCCCCGGCGCGCTTTACGTGGTGCTCGATCCGGGTATCACCATTGACGGCTGGGACGGTGGCACGGAGCAGATCTACACCGACGCGAAGACCGATGCCAATGGGTATTTCGAGCTGCCGCTCCCCTTGGAGCGAGGCCAGTCCTACAGCATCATCGTATGGGCCGAAGGCTATCGCACTGCTGGAGGAGACAACCTCCTCGTCGGCGAAGAGGCCTCGCCATTGGAGGTGGAGATTGAGCTGCAGCGGGAGTAGGAGGACAGAAGACGCAACTAGTGACCACAGGATCACACGTCACGTTCGACGCTGAGCTCTGCCTGGGCTGCATCGATGGGGCTGAGCCCTTTCATGATGCGCTGCGGAACATCATCGCATCGCAGGATGACAAGGCGCACCCTGTGTTCCTGATCCACGGGGAGGGTGGGCTGGATAGATCGCGATCGGCCGACCGCTTCCGCCAGAGTGCCGCACCTGAGAAGCCGCCGAAGAGCGGTCCTCACGTCCTGCTCAACAATGAGGCCTGAGACAACCATCGAATCCCGCATCCTTCCCATCGCCAAGCTCTTCTGGCCGGCATTGGAGGAGATGAGGGAAGACGAACGCAATGCGGGGATATCGCTCGTCTTCGAATTCCTGTACAGTGCACCGATTGCATTCATTGGGTTGGTGTGGCTGGCTGCTGTCACCGATCTCCGGTTGATCCGAACGGAATGGTCAGCACTGCTCCTCCTCTTGGGCCTCGTGATTCTCCTCAAGCAGCTGAGTTTCACCTTCTTCATCGAGATTGCGCCCCGCAGCTACGGTTCTGCAGAAGGATCATTGCGGGAAATCATCTCTTGGTCAGCAGCACTCGTGTTTGGCCCCGCTGCGCTGTGGTTGACCGTGCTGGGAGGACTTGGTGATTGGATCATCAAGGTACAGCAGCCCGCTTCGGCAGCCAGACACTGGACTCGCGTCCGGAATCTGGCCGTGGAGACTGCAAGGGTAACCACGGGCCTGATCGCACTGGCGCTCTATCGGCGTTGGGGTGGTGCTTTTCCTCCGGCAGACCCGACGATACGCGGCATTGCACCGGCTGCGCTCGCGACAGCGGTGCGACTTGCGCTCTTGCAGCTCTTGCAGCTCCTTCCGCTGCTCGTTCTGGCCTACCTGCCCTGGCTGCTCTCTGAGCACCCAGGGACAAACGTCAGCCCTAGGCCCTGCCGACTGGGCCGATACGTCATCGCTCTAGCGGCCGTGCCCTGCATGATCGAGCCTTTCGCCCTCCTGGCGACCTTGTTGTACGCGGAGATGGGCCTGGCTGAATATCTCTTCTTTGCCGCCGGGGTCGTCCTGACGAGCCTGCTGGCCCGGCAGCTGAGCAGAGCCGCCCTTCGAAGCGGTCAGCACGCACGCGAACTGGAGAAACTGGAGCAGCTCGGGCGGACCATCATCCGCACGCCTGTGACTCCTTCGACACTGTCGGATGTGCTGGGAGAACACGTTCCCGGCATGTTCCCCAATTCCCAGATCGAGGTTCGCCTCTTCTCCGATCCACTCCAGTATCGGCATCCGGAGGGCCGCTCCCCAGTGCCGGAGCAGGCCTGGGAGTGGCTGCGCACCATCGAAGGGAGGCGCCGCTCGAAGGAAGCAAGGCTCCTCTTGCCAGGCGAGACCCCACCCTGGGCCCAGGAGCGACCTGTTCGAAACGCGATGGTGCTCACGCCCATCTTCGAATCCGACGACAGCGAGCCTGTCGGCGGTATCGCGATAGTCCAACAGGTCCAGGGAACGTGGAGCGCTGAGGAGATGCTCAACTCGCTGCCCGCCATCCAGACCCTGGCCCGACAAATTGGGTCGGCCCTGCACGGGGCCGAGCTCTACCGCATGGAACAGGAGCTGACGCTGGCGGGGCAGATCCAGGCCAGCTTCCTGCCAGACCAACTGCCAGAGATACTGGGCTGGCAGATAGCAGCTACTCTGGAGCCGGCCCGCCAGACCGCCGGTGATTTCTATGACATGATCCCTTTGCCCAACGGCCGCTTCGGCATCGTGATAGCAGACGTCGCCGACAAGGGGATGGGAGCGGCGCTGTATATGGCGCTGGCCCGCACGCTTCTGCGCACGTACGCCCTGGAATACCACACGCGCTCCGACTTCGCGATGAAGGTCACCAATCGGCGCCTACTGATGGACACTGACGTGACCATGTTCGCCACCGTTTTCTACGGCATCCTCGACCCCAGAGCCGGACAGTTGACGTACTGCAACGGCGGGCACAACCCGCCCTACATCCTTAGCACGGAGAGCGAGGGGCGGGTACAGACACTGAGAAAGACCGGCATGGCTCTGGGAGCGATGGCTAACCTCTCGTGGGAACAACGCACCGCTCAACTCGCACCAGGCGATACGCTGGTGCTCTACACCGACGGCGTCACGGACGCACAGAACGAAGATGGCGCTTTCTTCGGCCAAGAACGGCTGTTGGAGATTGCAAGGGCGCACGTGGGCTCTTCGGCGCACGAGGTTCGAGACGCCTTGCTGCAAGCCGTGCAGGCCTTCACCGGCGCGGGATCACAGTTCGACGATATCACGCTGATGGTTGCCGTTCGAGACGCCCAGTTCTAGGCGTGTCACGCCAACCAATAGGGTCGTGAAACTCAGACTGCCAGCACAGATTGGAGCTTATGGAACCGAGAACCGAAGACGCCCTGTATGCCCACAACGCACTCTTGGAGGAGTACGGCAACCACCCCTGGCACGCACGGGATCCCGTCGCCACGCTGGTCAACACCATTCTCTCGCAGAACACCAACGACGTGAACCGCGACACGGCCTACGAACGGCTGAGGGAGCGCTTCCCCAGAGAAGGAAAGGGAAGCGAAACAGCTCTAAGCTGGGAGCAGGTCCGCGACGCGCCCGAGGAGGAGGTCGTCGATGCTATTCGACCGGCGGGCCTGGGCCCAACCAAAGGGCCCCGCATCCAGGGCGCGCTGCGGACGATCACAGAGCGGGAGGGAGAGATCACGCTCGACTTCCTGCGCGACATGTCGAACGAGGAGGCACGGCGGTGGCTGACGGATTTGCCCGGCGTCGGCCCCAAGACGGCGGCTATCGTGCTATGCTTTGCACTGGGGAAGCCCGCCTTCCCGGTTGATACGCACGTCCATAGGGTCAGCCAGCGGCTGGGTCTGATCCCTGAAGGGACCAGCCGCGAGAAAGCGCACGATGTTCTGGAGGACATCGTCCCAGAGAAGCTCTACTACGCTTTTCACCTCAACCTCATCGCTCACGGTCGCGCCATCTGTCACGCACGTAGTCCGGAATGCGAGAGGTGCATGCTGCGTGAGGCCTGCGCCTACTGGCGAGGCGTCACCCATGCTCCTGCAGTGGAGGTCGAGGGGGGATAGAGACCATCTCATGGAGCTTGACCTCACCCTCACGCTGGTATACCATGCCTTCACGTGGAAGGGCGCCGAGAAGGATTGAGCGACGTTAACTGCTTCCTGAAACCGTGTCTGCAAGCTGGCTTTGCAGATCCGCCCGCCAGCTGTATGTGCGTGAGAAGGGCCTATGAGCGATAGAAGAGTTAGGCTAGGGCGGCGGGGGGAGGGTATAGCCGCCGGCGAACTGGCACAGCGCGGCTACGACATCGTAGAGCGCAATTGGCACTGTCGGATCGGCGAGGTGGACATCGTAGCCCGCTGTGGCGAGATCTGGACGTTTTTCGAAGTGCGCACGCGGCGCGGCCGAGCCTTTGGCACGCCGGAGGAGTCGGTGACGCCGGGCAAAGCGAAGCGGATGGTTGACGTGGCGCGGATGTATCTATCCTCACACGAGATCAACGTTCATCAGGTCGATTGGCGGGTCGGCGTGGTGGCCGTGGAGATGGATGAGGCAGGCTACTTACTGCGAGTCGACGTCTATGAGAACCTCTGGTGAGAACAAGGAACAGAGAAGGGAGGGGCGACGCAGCCCTCCAGGAGCCGGGAAGCAAGGGGGCCGAGGATTCACCCGGCCGCTCCTGGTGATCGTCGGCCCGACGGCGGTAGGGAAGACGGCTCTCTCCCTTCACCTCGCCGAGACCTTCGACGGTGAGATCATCTCCGCTGATTCCCGTTCATTCTACCGCGGCATGGACATCGGCACAGCCAAGCCCACGCCGGAGGAGCGAGCTCGCGTTCCCCATCATTTGATCGACATCGTCGATCCCGACGAAACGGTGGGCCTGGCCGACTACCAGGATCGGGCTTATGCTGCCATCGACGAGGTTCTCGCCCGTGATAACCTTCCGCTTCTGGTCGGTGGCACGGGTCAGTATGTGCAGGCGGTGGTCGAAGGGTGGCGCATCCCGCGCGTGGCGCCCCATCCAGATCTGAGAGAGGAATTGGAGGCCAAGGCTGAGCGCGAGAGCCCTTACGCCCTTCACGACTGGCTGAAGCGGCTTGATCCCCAGGCTGCAGACGATATCCATCCGCACAACGTGCGTCGGGTCGTCCGTGCGCTCGAAGTCTGTCTGATCACCGGGCGTCCTATCTCCGAGCAGCAGGGCAAGGAACCCCCTCCGTATCACATCCTGCAGATTGGGATGACGATGGACCGTGATGAGCTTTACGAGCGCGCCGACGAACGTCTGGAGGCGATGATCGAAGCCGGCTTGCTGGACGAGGTGCGAGGGCTGCTGGAGCAGGGATACCGTTGGCACCTTCCCTCCATGTCAGCTGTGGGATATGCGGAGTTCGAATCCTTCTTCGAAGGACAAGGCTCTGGTCATACCGAAGGAAAAGCGGAGCTGAGCGACGTGGTGGCGGAGGTCCAGAGTAACCTCCGCCGATTCATCCGCCATCAGTACAACTGGTTCAGCCTCGACGATCCCGATATTCGCTGGTTTGACGTTGCTCATACCACTCACAGAGAGGTCGAGGCCGTCGTTCGGAGGTGGCTGAATGAACTCTGAAAGACGCTCTGGTGCCTGTTTTGACGCTATCGAAGGACATCAGGGGGCCGAGGGGTAGTGTGACGTGCGAAGTGGGCTGGTTTGCCTCAATGGCGAGCTGATGGTAGAATCCATGGCAGTCGTCAGATGCGTGGGGATGCCGTCCATCCCCCTGCCGTTTCATCAATCCTGGGAGTGTACGGATGCTGGTTCGCCCGGCGGAACCAAGGGATCTGGCCCTTTGCGGAAGGTTGGATCATTCTTGCAAAACTGATCGCGTCTGGCAGATGGATAACCGCAAGACAGGTGGAGTAAGGCGTGTCGTGTTCCGCACAGCACGTCTACCTCGTGAGATCGAGGTCGGTTACCCTCGGCAAGGGGAGGATTTGCTTGCGGGCTGGAGGCGACGCGATGGCTTTCTCGTAGTGGAGGTAGACGAGCGCGTCTGTGGCTACGCTACTCTAGCCGTTCAACCTGAGCACGGCCTGGTGTGGGTGGGCGATCTGGTGGTGGACCGCTCCCAACGGCGGCGCGGTATTGGCACGGCGCTGCTGAGGGCATCTGCGCAGTGGGGATGCCAGCGGGATATGGTAAGGCTGACGCTGGAGGTCCAGACTAAGAACTACCCTGCCATCCAGTTCTGCCAAGCCTGTGGTCTCACCTTCTCCGGTTACAATGATCATTACTGGTCTAGCGAGGACATTGCCGTTTTCTTTACTGGTAGGCTGTAGTAGTCTCCCTTCTGGGGCTTGATGCTGGGGAGGCGCATCGACTGTCCTGAGGTATCTCAAGCTGGTGCGCGAGCGTTAGCCTCCCGATACTCAGGATTAGGCGGCTGATCTTTAGAGCGAGCCGCTGAGCCCTCGGAAGTAAGGGTGGCCAAATCTTGTATTGGTTGGGTGTAGTGGGTTGATGGGCTTCTTGTCGGTGTCGAGCATTCAGGGACTGTTTGAGTTGGTCAATGTCGTGCTCACCTCGGGCATTGTCATCTTCTCCTTTGCCCTTCTACTATACCTGTTCATCTACAGTCGTCGCAACAATGTGGCCCGCGCATTTGCCTTCTTGCTGGGGTGTGTGCTGATCACATACTTCGTGGATCTGGCTTTGTTCGGCATTGAAGACTGGCAGGCAGCGAAGCCCTGGCTGGAGGTCCAGTGGATTGGCATTTCCTTCACCCCGGCGGCCTATCTCAACTTCTCCAACGCGCTGTTGAACACAACCGGAGAGAGGAGCAGGCTGCAGAGATTCGCCATTCGGATGAGCTACGTTCTGAGCGCGCTCCTGCTGGTCGGAGTAGCCTTCGGAGACTTGATTGTCCGGGGGGGGACCTTGACGCATCGAGCCCCGCACTTGCTGCCTGGACCACTCTTTCCGCTGTTCACCCTCTATTTCTCCGTCGCTGTCGGCTGGGGGGCGGCTAACGTGGTGCGGGCGCGGCGACGTTGTCTCACGTCGACCTCGCGGCGGCGGATGTCCTATCTGGCCGCCACCTTCGCGGCGCCAGCAGCCGGCGTCTTTCCCTATCTGTTGCTCGCCGGGTGGCCGATCTCCGCTCCGGGTGTTGCACTCTGGTTGATACTCGTGCTAGGAAACATCGGCGTGGGGATGATGCTCGTCGTGCTATCGTACAGCGTGGCCTCCTTTGGCGCTCTCACCCCCGATCGCGTGGTGAAGCATCGCCTTGTGCACTTCCTGCTGCGAGGTCCCTTCGTCGCCACGCTTGTCGTGCTGGTCATCACCGTTACCTCCCAGGCGGAGGGGTGGCTAGGTCTTCCCAGCCGCCGTATTATGCTGTTCGGTGTGGTTGGTGTGATCTTGCTGCTACAGATTGGCATTGAGCTTGCCAAACCGTTGATTGACCGAGCGCTCTACCTTCAGGATCGGGTGGAGATCGAGTGGATTCAACAACTTTCGAGTCGTCTCCTCACATCCACGGACCTGCATCAGTTCCTGGAGAACGTGCTCACCGCGCTGTGCGAGCTATTGCGAATCGACACAGCTTTTGTGGCTGTCGTCGACGATGGA
The DNA here is from genome assembly GCA_964421785.1 of uncultured Anaerolineales bacterium. Taxonomy (GTDB): domain Bacteria; phylum Chloroflexota; class Anaerolineae; order B4-G1; family B4-G1; genus SKLM01. The sequence continues at coordinate 11,949 of CAYQZG010000017.1, read as the reverse complement.
GAGCCTCATCTCGAGGTTACGTGCGGAGATCTGGAGACCTGCCAGCCTGGCGAATTATCCCTGGAGGCCTGGCAGGTTTCGCTGCGACAGGTACGCGAGGCACAGAGCAACGGCAAGCAGAGCGATGACGATCTACAGGTCACTGACAACGGTGGCGCAGGTGGTAGAAAGCGGCAACTCGAACGGTACGGCGATCTATTCGTGTGGAACGGCTACTGGCTTGCGCCTCTGCGCGCTGCCAAGGACAGGGACATCATCCTAGGTGTGATTGGGCTCGCGGCTCGGGCTCCGGAGCCGGACTTGACGCCGGAAGAGAAGAGGGGGGTGGATAACTTGCTCACACAAGCGGCGGCGGCTTTGGAGGACCGGCAACTCCAGCAGGGTATCTTCAGCGCCCTGGAGCGGATCATGCCGGAAATCGAGGATATCCAGAGACGGCGTGGTATGGTTCATTATGTCGGTGATGAGGCCTTGTCTGAGTTCAGTCTGGTCGAGTCTAGTGAGTTCCGCGAGTGGGTGCGCGACGCGCTCAAGCACTACTGGGGTGGGCCAAAACTGACCACGAGTCCATTGATGGCTTTGCAGGTTGTCGAGCGCGCCACCCGCGAACAGGACGGTAACGCGATGAAGGGGCTTCGGTCGGTGCTCCGTGAGGCGATTGAGCGCCTGCGCCCGGAAGGGGAGCGAAAGATGACGGCCCCGGCGTGGCTTCTGTTCAATATCCTTGATCTGAAGTTTCTTCAGGGACACAAGGTACGGGAGGTAGCCAAGCGATTGGCGATGAGCGAATCGAATCTCTATCGCAAGCAGCGCGTGGCGATCAAGGCGGCAGCAGAGATGCTGGCGGAGATGGAACGAGAGGAGTTGAGGAATCATAAGGAGGACACGGAGAAAGCACAGGGAGAACAAAAGATGCTGACTTTGTGAAGGGCCACACCGGCTTATTGGCTGGTCATCGGGATGAATACGGGGAAAGCCTAGAGAGAGGCGTAGCGTGGAGCAGAACGAAGCAAACATCGCTAGGAGGCTAAAGATGGGTCAGAAAGGAGAGTGGATCCCTCCCAGCGCGCCGCTAAGTGAGGGGTATTGGCAAGCGTTGTTACGCGATGGGGAATTCGGACGGGCAGCGCCTACCATCAGTCCGGCTGACTTGTGGGAAGAGCGCGCGTCGGACCTGGAGAAGCGATCTAAGGAGACCGTCGAGTCGATCGACGTTGAGGCTCCATGGGAAAGAGCGCAAGACCTGATGGCCCAAGGAGAGATCTTGGAGTTGCCCGTCGTCGGCTGTAACCGGGGCGGGCTGCTTGTAGGGTGGAACGGCTTACGAGGGTTCGTCCCAGCCTCTCATCTCCTGGAGCTAGCACCCTCAGCGGACGAACAGGTGCGTCAGAGAGAGCTACAACGCCTCGTTGGCACCAGACTATCCCTCAAGATCATCGAGCTGGATCCAGACGACGATCGCTTCGTCCTCTCGGAGCGAGCGACCCAGGTCAGTGATAAGCAGGAGCAAGACCTGCTCGAAGAGCTTGTTCCCGGTGACGTCTGCCAGGGTCGTGTGACCAATCTATGTTCCTTCGGCGCTTTCGTCGATCTGGGAGGATTCGAGGGGTTGGTTCACATCTCGGAGCTCTCTTGGGGCCGGGTGGGGCATCCCAGCGATGTCCTTGACCCTGGTGAGACTGTGGATGTCTACGTCTTGAACGTAGAGCCTGAGCGAGAGCGAGTGGGGCTCAGCATCAAGCGCTTGCAGCCCAATCCTTGGCAATCTGTCGAGAAGCGCTACCAGGTCGGCGAGCGCGTGGAGGGGACCGTCACCCACGTGGTGGATTTCGGTGCGTTTGTCCAGGTGGAGGACGGGCTTGAGGGGCTAATCCACGTCTCAGAGTTAGCGTCAGGCAAGCCCTGTGATCCGCACGACGTACTGCACACCGGTGATCTCGTCTCGGTTGAGGTGTTGACCATCGAAGGTAGCCGGCGTCGAATGGGGCTGAGGCTTCAACATGTGCGATCCACTGCCGGTCGCGAGGGCGGTGAGAGACTCTCTGAGGAGTAGAGGCTGCTTGATAGCGAACTGAGGGGGAAGCGAAGCGACTCATGCATAGGAGATATAGGGCTCAGCAGCCGGAAGATATCTTGAACAGCCCACTGCTCCAGCAGATCCTGGCCCTGCTTGTCGTCGCGCTCGGCACTATCACGCTGCTCGCGGTGTTTGGGGTGACGGACGGGCGCTGGGCCAATGCCTGGGTTGGACTCCTGCGCCATCTTGTGGGGTGGGGCGTCTATCCCTTGGGCGCGTCGATTGTTTTTGCTGGTCTGCTTTGGCTACAGTATCTATTGGATCGGGCCATTCATTGGCGCTGGCGCCCCTTCGTTGGTGCCGAGCTGGTGTTCTTCAGTCTCCTGGGGTTGACACACGCTGTGCTCAGCCGCAGTGACCCCTGGGCATGGATAGAGAGGGACTGGGGTGGCGGTTTGGTTGGTTGGGGACTCTCGATCATTCTGTCGACATACCTTGGCTGGCCGGTCACCATCCTTATTCTTGCGGGCTTCCTAGTGTTGGGCCTCGGACTGGCCTTTGATGTGACCCTCCGTGATCTCAAGCGGAGTGTGCGTGTGGTACAGGGTGGCATCGCTGCCTACCGAGCACGACGTGCCCGAGCCCAGCGGCATAGGGCCCAATCGCCCCGTGAGCCATCTGCAGCAAGCGTTCCACCGGTCGAGCGCAAAGACCGCACACCCAGAGTGCGTGCGGCAGGAAGCCGGCCTGACCGAGCTTCATCACCTGCGTCGAAAGCTCCCCCTCGCGCCGGATCAGGACGTGAACCGCCGTCGAGGGCGCGTGGATCTACACTGCCACCTCTCAGCTTGCTGGATCAGTCCGAAGGCCCGCCGTTAACGGACAAACAGATCCGCCGCAAGTCCCGCACGATCAAGGAGACGCTGGCTCAGTTCGGCCTGCCCGTCGAGGTGGTCGAGGTGCGGGTAGGGCCGACGGTTACTCAGTTTGGTGTCGAACCCGGCTTTGTGGATCGCCCTCGTTCTGGAGGGCGGAAGGTGCGTGTGAATCAGATCAGCCAGCGGACGGATGACCTGGCGCTGGCATTGGCTACACCCCGCCTCCGCGTGGAGGCTCCGGTCCCCGGTCGACCATTTGTCGGCATCGAAGTGCCTAATGAGGAAATCCAGGTCGTTGGGATCCGTGAGGTGATGGAATCGGACGCGTTCCAGCGTTTAGACTCGCCTTTGGGTATCGCCTTGGGTCACGATGTCGCCGGTCAGGCAGTGGTGGCGGATCTCATCAAAATGCCGCACCTCCTGATCGCCGGAACCACGGGCTCTGGCAAGTCGGTATGTATCAAGTCCATCACCACTTGCCTGGTTTGCAGTAACACCCCGGACGAGTTGCGGTTGGTGATGATTGATCCCAAGATGGTGGAGTTGGTCCGGTTCAATGGCCTTCCACACCTCTACGGCGAGGTTGAGGTGGATCTGGAACGAGTTGTCAAAGTACTGCGCTGGGCGGCGCTGGAAATGGACGAGCGGTACAAGCGCTTTGCGACAGCCTCAGCTCGCCACCTGGATGACTTCAACCGTAAGATGACAGAGCAAGACAAGCCCACGCTACCCCGCATCGTTGTGATGATCGACGAGTTGGCTGACTTGATGATGCTGGCGCCCGAGGCAGTGGAGCAGCTTCTATGCCGCATCGCTCAGATGGGGCGGGCCACGGGTATTCACCTGGTGGTAGCGACTCAGCGCCCCAGCACAGACGTGGTGACAGGGCTGATCAAGGCCAACTTCCCGGCGCGTATCTCCTTTGCCACCGCCAGCCAAGTGGATTCGCGCGTGATCCTCGATATGCCAGGTGCAGAGACCCTCCTGGGCGACGGTGACATGCTCTACCTGGCGCCGGACGCCGGGCATCCCCGACGCGTGCAGGGATGCTACGTCTCGCCAGAGGAACTAGATCGCGTCATCGCCTTCTGGCGTAGCGAGGTTGGGCCGGTTGACGAGAAGAGCCCCTGGAAGCCCATGATGCCGCCCAAGGAGCCAGAGGAACCTGATGAGGGTCGGTTCGACGCTGAGTACGTCGACGAAGATATGCTGCAGCGCGCTATCTCCCTCGTGAAGAAGCGTGGCACTGCCTCTGCCTCTCTGCTGCAGCGGCGCCTTCGCGTCGGCTATCCGCGTGCGGCGCGTTTGATGGAGGTTATGGCAGAGATGGACATCATTGGGCCACCCGTCGGCGGTGGACAGAGGCGCGATGTGCTCATCGGGGGCGAAGAAGAGGACGAATAGATTCTTGCCTCAACCGGCGAATCAGGCCGTGAGTGCGCGCCCACGGTTTTTGTGCTTTCTCGCCACTGCTTTGGAGATCCGTGGAGCTTTGCACGCCTGGACAGACCGTAGAGGAGTCTCATCATGCTGCAGGTGAGCAATCTCTCCAAGACCTACGGCGGCGAGACTCTCCTGGATAGTGTCTCCTTTGTCATCAACTCCGGCGACCGCGTAGGGTTGGTCGGCCCCAATGGCTGTGGGAAGACGACGCTGCTGCGCATCATCATCGGTGTAGAGCAGGCCGATCAAGGGATCGTGCGTAAGCTTCGGCGAACGAGCACGGCTGGCCTTGGCCAAGCTGGTGGCGAGTGGATGCAACATGCTGCTTCTGGATGAGCCGATCAACCATCTGGACATCGCTTCGCGAGAGCAGTTCGAGCAGGGGCTGACCGCGTTCGACGGGACGGTGCTCGTCGTGGTCCACGATCGTTATTTCATCGAGCGCTTCGCTACCGGCATCTGGTCGGTGCAGGGGGGGACCATCAGGCGCTACGTCGACCTGGCCGATATGCAGCACGGATCAGGACGTGACGATTGAGGGAAACGCTTAGCTTCCTGATCAAGCGACAGGTGTGAAGCTACTTCACCCGTGATGTTCCTAGAGGATCCAGGGAGAGGCTATGGATCTTATCATCGTTGAGTCCCCGACCAAGGCGAAGGCGCTGCGTGGTTTCCTGGGGCGGGGCTATCGCGTCCTCGCCACCATGGGCCACATCCGCGATCTGCCCCCAAAGGAACTGGGCGTGGACGTGGAGAGCAACTTCCGCCCGACGTACTGGTATCGTCGCGGCGGAAAGAAGCAGGCTAACCGTATCAGGGAGGCCGCCGTCGAGGCCAATGCCGTCTACCTGGCTACCGATCCTGACCGAGAGGGTGAGGCGATTGCCTGGCACGTGACGGAGGCCATCAAGCCCGCGCTTCGAGGCAAGGATACGGGCCGCATCACGTTCCACGAAATCACGCGTGAGGCGGTAGAGGTCGCCGTTGCGGCCCCTGGGTCCCTCGACATGGATCTCGTGAACGCTCAGCAGGCTCGGCGCATCCTAGATCGGCTGGTGGGCTACCAAGTCAGCCCGGTGCTCTGGAAAGCGATCAGGGGGCGCAAAGGCCTATCGGCTGGTCGGGTGCAGACGGTGGCTCTTCGATTGGTGGTGGAGCGCGATCGGCAGATCGAGGTCTTTGACCCCGAGGAGTACTGGCTGCTTGAGGTTGAGCTGTCAAAGATCACCGATCAAGCTCGGCGCTTCCGCGCACGGCTGGTGGCGATCGAGGGCGAAAAAGCTGATCTGGAAACCGAAGAGGACGTCCGCCCCATCATTGACAGAATCCAGACCGCCGACTATCGGGTCCTGACGGTCAAACGAAAGCGGAAGCGGCGCCACCCCTATCCCCCTTATACCACCAGCACGCTGCAGCGGGACGCTGCTCACAAACTCCATTGGGGCAGCAGCAAGACAATGCGCGTGGCTCAGCAGCTCTACGAGGGGGTCGATCTTCCCGGAGAGGGCACGGTGGGTCTGATCACCTATATGCGCACCGACTCTACCCACGTCGCCGAGTCGGCTCAGCAGGAGGCGCGCGACGTTATCGCTCACTACTGGGGTGATGACTACGTCCCGGACGAGCCACCTCGCTACGAGACCAAGTCGAAGGTGGCTCAGGAGGCCCACGAAGCGATCCGCCCCACGTCCTCCCAGCGTGTGCCCAAAGCGATGCGGGAACACCTGACGACGGACCAAGCGGCGCTGTACGAGTGGATCTGGCGGCGCTTCATCGCCAGCCAGATGAAACCTGCCGTGTATCACGATACCACAGTGGATGTGATCTGCTCAAGAGGAGGCCGTGATCTGCCTTACATCTTCCGGGCAAGCGGACGAGAGCTGTCGTCCAAGGGATTCATGGAGGTTTACCCAGTTCGCTGGTCACAGCGTTCAAGCTACAAGCTCGGTGCTGCAAACCAGGACCTCCCGACGCTGGTGATCGAGGAGCCCTTACTTCTCCACGATGTGATCCCCGAGCAGCGCTTCACCGAACCCCCCTCTCATTTCACCGAGTCGAGTCTGATCAAGGAGCTGGAGAAGCGCGGCATCGGTCGCCCCAGCACGTACGCGGGCATCGTCCGTACGCTGTTCAAGCGGAAGTACGTGAAGCGAGCAGGAAAGTCGATTCTGGCTCAGCCGCTCGGCTTTGTGGTCTGTGATTTCCTGATTGAGCAGTTTCCTGATCTCTTCGCGGTCGCCTTTACGGCTGACATGGAGGAGGATCTCGATCGCATTGCGCGCGGTGAGCGGGCCTGGGTTGAGGTGCTGCGCGATTTCTATGATCCCTTCGAGACCGCGCTGGGGGCAGCGCAGCAGGCTGCTCGAAAGGAGAGCATAGAAGTATCGAGAGGCAAGAACAAGGGGGAACGCATCGAGCCCATCCGGAAGAAGAGAAGCGCAGTGACTGAGACGTGCCCTGAATGCGACGGGGACGTGGTGATCCGGGAGGGCAAATATGGTAAGTTCAAGGGCTGTTCGAACTTCCCCCGGTGCAAATGGACCGCTTCTCTGGGGGAGGGTGGATGATAAGCGATAGGCAACGGAAAGACAAGGCGGTGACTATTCACCTTACCGACGACGAGGTGCGAATCTACCCTTGACTTTTTTGGGCCATGTACTATCCTATGCACAATAATCTTGCCGACGCAAGCAGGTCTTGAGGATTTGCTTTCCTCTAGCAGAAGGTGACACAATGAAACTGTCAGACCGTTCGATGGCCGAGGGTATTCTATTCACCGATCAGTATCAGCTCACGATGGCCCACCTCTACTACCGGATGGGGCTTCATGAGAAACAGGTTCAGTTCGATCACTTCTTCCGTGATTATCCCACCTACGACGGCCACAAGGCTGGCTACTGTATCTGTGCGGGCCTGGAGTGGCTTCTCGACTGGATGGAGTGGGCGAAGTTCGGCGATCAGGAGGTTGACTATCTCCGGGGTCAGACCGGGCGGACCGGGGAGCGTTTGTTCGAGGATGACTTCCTGGGTTGGCTTCGAGATAACGGTTCGTTCGAGGGGCTCACCATGCGCGCTGTCCCGGAAGGACGCGTGGTCCATCCAAACGTTCCGTTGACTGTGGTCCAAGGTCCTTTGACGATGGCTCAGATTCTTGAGACCGCACTGCTCAACCATCTCAACTATCAGACGCTCATTGCTACCAAAGCCTCCAGAATCCACAGCAGCACGCACGGACGGCTGCTCCTGGAGTTCGGCTTGCGCCGGGCCCATGACAAGGGAGCCAATGCTGGTGCACGGGCCGCCCTCATCGGTGGCGCTGACTTCACCTCCAACGTTGGGGCCTCTGCCATATTGGGGTACCCGCCCAAGGGAACCCATGCTCACAGCATGGTCCAGGTTTTCATGGGGCTGGGTGAAGGGGAGCTGGAGGCATTTAGGGCCTACGCCGATGTCTACCCTGATGATTGTCTGCTTCTCGTCGATACCATTGACACCTTGGAGAGCGGCGTCCCCAATGCCATCAAGGTCTTCAATGAGCTGCGGCGCGAGGGACATGAGCCAGTGGGCATCCGCCTCGACTCCGGGGATTTGGCCCATCTCAGCATCCGGGCTGCCAAGATGCTAAACGACGCCGGTTTCCCGGATACGTCGATTGTCCTGTCGAGTAACCTGGACGAGCTCAATATCTGGCAGATCATCACCCAAATTCAACAGGAGGCGAAACGATATGGCGTGAACCCCGACCACCTGATTGGCCGGTTGGTCTACGGTGTGGGGACACGCTTGATCACGTCGTGGGGGGAGCCAGCCTTGGGCGGTGTCTATAAGCTGGTAGCTGTACGTGACGGGGGTGAGTGGATCCCGGCGATCAAGATATCGGAGTCGGCAGCCAAGACGCCCAACCCCGGGCACAAGCACGTTTGGCGCATCTATGACAAGCGGGGGAAAGCCACAGCCGATCTCCTTAGCCTTGACGACGAAGATCCGCGCGAGATGGAGGAGGTGAAGCTACATCATCCAACGGAGCACAATGTCCATCGAAGGCTGAGCCAGGATGAGATTGAGGAGATCGAGCCCCTCCTGGTGGATGTGCTGGATAAAGGTGAGCTGGTCTACGATCTCCCAGCACGAGGGAAGGGGGGGCAGCGACTTCCCCTCATCGAGGATATGCGCGATCGACGTCGAGCCGACATTGAGCGCCTGGATCCGGGAGTCAAGCGGCTTATCAACCCACACGTCTATCACGTCTCCCTGACGGAGCGCCTGTGGGAGCTCAAGCAAGACCTGATTGCAGCGACCTTGGAAGACAATTGTGCGCAGTAGGACACTTTAACACGCTCGTAACGGATGTGAAACGCTCCCTGTTTCTGCGATGGGGTATACTTAGCAGTGCCTGGGAGCTAACCGTCCCGCCCCGGTTGGTTTCCAGGTATTTGCTTTCCTCAGGCTGAAGGAATCAACTGCCATGGGCAAGTTGCCCACTGAGGCCTCGTTTCTTGCTCGACGCCCCCTCTTTTCTGCTCCTGCAACTGGAGCGAATGTGAAAGCCATTTTCTGCGATGACTGACCAACTTCAGGGCTCAGTAGAACGCATCACCTACTATAACGACGAAAACGGCTATTCCGTCATCCGTCTCAACGTCAAGGGACGCTCCGACCTGGTGACTGTGGTGGGCAACTTGCCCGAGGTTCAGCCTGGTGAGAGTCTCCACTTGGAGGGCCGCTGGACGAAGCATCCACAGTACGGACGCCAGTTCAAAGCGGAGTGGTGCGAGCAAGTTCTGCCTGCCACCGTCGAGGGTCTCAAGGCCTACCTGGGTTCGGGTATGATCAAGGGGGTTGGGCCGGTCACTGCTCGGCGTGTCGTTCAGCGCTTCGGGGTCGACACGCTTCAGGTGCTTGACGAGAAACCTGAGCGGCTGCGGGAGGTGCTTGGGGTGGGCCCCAAGCGAGCCGCCGCCGTCGCCGAGGCCTGGGAGGAGCAAAAACAGATCCGTGAGGTGATGATGTTTCTCCAGAGCCACGGCGTATCCACCAACTTGGCGGTCAAGATCTACAAGGCATACGGTGACGACGCACTGGAGGTGGTGCAGGAGGATCCATACCGGCTAGCCCGTGACATCTGGGGGGTGGGATTCAAGACCGCTGATAAGGTGGCGCAGGATCTTGGGCTGCCACACGATGCTCCCTCCCGCGTGCAGGCCGGCGTGGCTTACGCGCTGAGCCAACTGGCCGACGAGGGTCACGTGTACGTGCCGGAGGAGGAGTTGGTGGCCGAAGCGTCACCTCTTCTGGAGGTCGAGCCCGCTCTGGTTAGAGACGCCATCGGGCAGCTCGACACCGAAAGGGTTGTACAACGCGAGACTCTACGCTATCCTAGCATCGAGGAGGACCGGGGATATGGAGACGATCCGTTGCCGGATCTCCAGACGCGTGAAGAACGTGCCGTCTACCTGGCCCCATTCTACTACGGCGAAGTTGGTGTCACGAACCGGCTACAAGGTCTTCTAGATGATCCTAGCACGCGCCTGGCGCCCTTCCGGAGCGTGGATTGGGATGGCCTCCTTTCGCAAATCACCCACACAGCGGAAGCAAAGCGACGTGCGGCACTCGATCTCTCCTCCGAGCAGCGGCGGGCCGTGCGGACAGCGCTGACGAACAAAGTGACGGTTCTCACCGGCGGTCCAGGTACGGGGAAGACGGTCACCGTGCGCACCGTCATCGCCGCGCTTGAGGCATTTCAGCGTAAGTACGCGCTCTGCGCGCCCACAGGTCGTGCCGCCAAGCGCCTTTCCGAGGCCGCGGGTCGGCCGGCCAAGACCGTCCATCGCTTGCTGGAATACTCGCCACAGCATGGGTTTCAGCGCAATGAGGAGGCTCCGCTAGAGGTCGATTGCCTCATCGTGGACGAGGCCTCAATGCTCGACTTGTTGCTGACGAATCGCTTGCTCAAGGCCGTAAGCTCAGCGACACACGTTCTCTTGGTCGGTGATGTAGATCAGCTTCCCTCTGTGGGGGCCGGCGACGTGCTGCGCGACATTATCGCTTCGGACCGTGTCGCCGTGGTGAAGTTGACCGAGATTTTTCGTCAAGCCGCCAACAGCGGCATCGTGGTCAACGCCCATCGCATCAACCGAGGCCGGTTTCCCATTCTCAATGAGTTTGGCGATTTCTACTACTTTTCGAAGGAAGACCCGGTGGAGGCGGCTGAGTTGCTGGTCGATATCGTGAAGCGGCGTGTCCCACATAAGTTTGGGCTGGATCCGCTGGACGATGTGCAGGTCATGGCGCCGATGTACCGAGGGGCGTGCGGTGTCTCTAACCTGAACGAGATCCTCCAGGAAGCGCTTAATCCGCCATCGTCGCGTAAGCAGGAGAAGCAGGTGGGCGGTCGGATCTTCCGCGTCGGAGACAAGGTCATGCAGACCCGCAACGACTACGACAAAGATGTCTATAACGGAGACATCGGGCGGGTGACCTACATCGACACGGTGGAGCAGACGATGACCGTCCGGACCGACGAGCGCATGGAGCAAGGCCGTCTCGTCACCTACGACTGGGCTGAACTCGATGAGCTGGTGCACGCCTTTGCCATCTCGGTGCACAAGAGCCAGGGAAGCGAGTATACGGCTGTTGTGCTGCCTATTCTAACGCAGCACTATTTGCTCTTGCAGCGCAACCTGCTCTACACCGCGGTCACAAGAGCCAAGGAACTCGTGGTGCTTGTGGGTACCCGTAAGGCCATATGGATTGCCGTAAAGAACGACAAGGTGAGTGAGCGCCATTCCGGGCTCGGCATACGACTTCGAGAGAAGAGAGCTTAGCTGGCAGTCCTCGTCACCCGCCTTCGCCCGCCCAACGTTCCAACCTTCCAACCCAAAATACACCGGACTCTTGGAGCCGACAATGCAGAGAGAAAAGGGATATTCTGAGACGTATGAAGAGGCGTTGCGGCTGGCTATCGCGCTTCATCACGGGCAGACACGCAAGGGCAGTGGTCTTCCGTACATTGTCCATCCCATCCACGTCTCCGTCATCCTGCTGCGCCATGGCTTCTCGACGGAAGCCGCCATCGCCGGGCTGCTACACGATGTTGTGGAGGACCAGGGCTACAGTCTGACCGAGATCGCCGAGCGGTTCGGGCCTAAAGTAGCGGGGATGGTGGACGCGCTCTCGGAGCGCAAGCGTGACGCTCGTGGGGAAAAACGCCCCTGGAAAGTGCGTAAGCGCGAGGCATTGGAGCAGATAGGCGATGCAAGCAGAGAGGCAGTGGCTGTGAAGGCCGCTGATGCCCTGCACAACGCCGAGAGCTTTGTGGAGGATCTGCGGCGAGAAGGACCTCAAATCTGGCGCCACTTCAATCAAGGGCCTGAAACGCAGCTAGACTACTACCGAAAGATCGTCGAGGTCAGTAAGCGGAGGTTAGGACCTCACCTTCTTGTGGAGGAGCTGGCAGAGGCCGTGCGAAGCCTGGCGCGGGCCATCAACGAGACAGGCTCCTAGAATTTGGAGGGACGCTGGTACGAGAGCCAAAGAAGACTGACCCGAAGGAAGGCTAGTACTACAACGTGAGTTTCGCTGACCAAAGACTTCCGAAGTCTGGCGGATGGC
>CAYQZG010000016.1:39467-43023 GCA_964421785.1 uncultured Anaerolineales bacterium | reverse complement strand
GTGGAGCGCCGTCGTCCCGACGGCAGGGTGGAGCGCCGTCGTCCCGACGGCAGGGATGGACAGGTCGCCCTCCTCGACGAGGCTCCTGGTGGTCTCGTAGACCGCGACGTGGTCGGTGCTGAAAAAGTGTCCCGCGGTCGTCATCAGGTAGACGCCCAGACACAAGAGATAGATCCCCGCCGCGGCGCGGGCACGGCCTGCGGGCCATCTGGCCGGAAGACGGGTCCTCAGTCGCTCGATCAGTGCCCCCAGTCTGTCCCGCTGCCATTCCACGACAGCGGTGAGGGAGAGCACCAGCAGCCCCACGATCATCAGGACGCCGCGGAGCGCTCCTGGCCGGTAGGTGAACGTCGCGCGATGACGTCCGGCCTCGACCGGCAGGCCGACGAAGCTGGGCGCCAGCATCTCCACGCCTGCCGCCCGGCCGTCCAGCGTGGCCCGCCAGCCCGGATGATAGGTCTGCTTCATCATCAGCCAGCAGGGACGCTCAGCCTCGAACGCGACCGAGTAGGCGTTCCCCTCCACCTCCTCGGCGAGCACGCGCCCGCAGGGCTCGCGACGGGGCCGGCCCAGGTCGGCCACCGCGGCCGGAGCGGCGCTCAACGACAGGGCGGCCGTCTCGCCGGCCGGCGCCGACCCGAGGACGATCCGCGGGTGCTGGCGCGCCTCCACCAGGTCGCTCTGCACCCAGGCACTGGCCGCCTCGAACCAGTCCGACCGCTCGCCGTAGAGCGTGAGGTCGCTGTCCACCAGGTCGAAGGTGCCCGTCGTCTCCACCTCGTAGAGCTCGTGACGGCCGTAGGTGGCCAGAGGCTGGGCGAAGTCCGGGGCCGGTTGGCCCTCCGGGGCCACCACGTAGCGCAGGTTGAAGAGGTCGAACGTGGCCGGGCGGCCCTCGTCCAGGTACCCCTCGACGTCGGCGTTGAGGGAGAGGGCGTGGTAGAGGTGCCCGGGGTTGGAAACCTGGTTCGCCGTGAGCAGGGCGTGGACCGGCACGTGGCCGATGGCGTAGTCGCCGCCCCACCCCGCCGATCGGCCCGCGTAGACGCGACCGGGCGGCCTCCGCGCTAGATCGGCCAGCAGCGCCTGCATCGCGCCACCGTCGGCCTCGAAGGCGGCCCGCGTCTCGCGCATCCAGCGGGCGTTCGTGCGCAGGTAGCGCACCCGCTCCAGGTAGACGGGGGCCAGCAGCCCGGCGGTGACCAGCCCCGCGGCGGCCAGCAGCCAGACGCATCGTCCGGCTCGGGCCCGCTCCCACAGCCAGGCTAGCCCAACCCCGACCAACCCGATGGCGCCCAGATGCACCGGCGCGATCAGGCGGTGGAGGTGGAGGTCGCGCCCCATAGGGAGCAGGTTCAAGAGGGCGCCCCACGTCGGTCGGCCGAAGTAGAGCAGCAGCCAGAAGCCGAAGAAGGCCGCCAGGACCCGGTGGAGCTGCGAGCGGCGCCAACGGGCCAGGCAGACGATCAACCCCAGGCCCGCCAGCAGGGTCAGCGATGGGAAGCGGCCGGCGTCCAGCAGCTCACCCCGCACCAGCGCCCGGAGCGTCCATTCCCACCCATAGGCGTCGTATTTGCCGGGATCCTCCCACACGCTCCGGTTCATGGTGGCCCGATCCAGGGCAAAAGGGAGCAGGAAATAGGAGGCCACGACGGCGACGAGCAAGAACGTCAGGGCAAGCCGCCCTATCCGCCGGCGCAGGTCGGCGGACCCCTCAACCAGGACCAGCAGTCCCCCCGACAGCAAGGCCACGTAGCCACAGACCGTGTGGGAAAGGAGCGTGGCCGCCAGCAGAGCAGTCGTCGCCGCGTAGGCCCGCCCCTCGCGCAGCGTCACGGTGAGATGGGCCACGGCCGGCCCCAGCAGCCACATGCCCCAGAGCTGCGTGTAGAGCCCGTAGCCCCGCCACACGTAGCTGCCCATGCCGAAGCCGTAGAGCCCGTCGCTGGAGAGCAGGGAGGCCACTACGCCCGCCAGCGCGGACGACAGCACACCCGCCCCCAGCCTACGCCCGGTCCAGTAGATGGAGAGCGGGAAGGTGCTGAGGAGCCCATACGCCAGTCCGGCGAGGACCCCCTCTGGCACCACCACGCCCCCCAGGGCCTTGGACAGCAGGCCCGTCACCACGTGGGGCACGTGCTGGTAGTGATGGAGGAGGGGATACCCCTGGGCAACGTAGGGCACCCAGGGATCGGTGGGGTCCTCGCCGAGGTCGAGGGCGTCCATGGTCCGTTTCACCAGCGCCACGTGGAGCACGTTGTCGTTGAGGCTGGGCGTGGACGTGGCCACCTCCGGAAGGAGCGTGACCAGGTTGAACGCGACGGCGGCCAGGAGCAGCGCAGCGGCCCACCGTCTGGCGGTGCGTATTGTCACGTTGGATGTCTCTTCCATAGTGAAGATAGGGCCATAAGGTGTTCCCGAGCGGTGCCGGGCCGCGGCCTGGGGCTATGCCATTCCGTCTTCCCCCCCCACGCCAGGTCCGGACGGTGTGAGGGGGTGATCGTGCAGGGCCCCGTCACCCCCTCAGGATCTCGACGGTTCCATCGATCCCTGACCAGTGTGCAACCGGCCACGGACTTGGGGCACCGTATGTTACTTGAGCAGGAGTGGCAGGTATACCCGACTGTACGCGGGCAGCTCTGCCATGCGAGACCAGTAGCCGCTGTGCAGCGCGTGGCTCGCCCCGACAGCGGATCCGGCAGCCATCTGCCCCACGGTCCCACGCACAGCGTACGCCTGCGAGGCCATGTCGCGGCCTCCGGCGCCCATGACGGACCAGTTGACGGCGAAGCCTGGGGCGCCCTGCGCCAGGGCCGCGCCGGCCGCTGAGAAGGTGATCAGAACGACGGATCCGACGATGACCATTCGCGTCTTGTTCATAACATCTCCTTCGTTCGGCTGAACGGCCTCAAGCCCTACGGCGTCAGGTCCGCGCAGATGACGTACACTATCATGTTGGGGCCACCACTCGCGCGGGTTACCTCCCAGGCGTAAGGGGTACCACTGTTGGGATATGGTCGGTTTTGGTACACTATGTAAGCCGTTGAACTGCCGGAGTTGTAGTAGCCGCCACCGGTAGCTATGTCCCCAGATTCGCAGGACACACACTTGGAAGTGCCGTATGTCGATCCAGTCTTCATGTAGAAGGTGCCCGGTGGGCCTGTGGGACCAGATGGCCCGGACGGGCCGCTGGGACCAGACGGGCCCCTGGCGCCCGTGGCGCCCGAAGGGCCAGTGGGCCCTTGAGGTCCCATTGGTCCGGAGGGACCAGTGTTGCCCTGGGGTCCTTCAGGTCCGGTCTCGCCCTGCGGGCCTTGTGAGCCAGTGGCGCCCTCAGGGCCCGAGGGGCCACTCTCACCCTGGGGGCCGGTCGCGCCCTCTGGACCCGAGGGACCGCTCTCGCCCTGGGGTCCGGTCTCGCCCTGCGAGCCTTGTGGGCCAGTGGCGCCTTCCGGACCCGTGGGACCACTCGCTCCCTCGGGACCCTCCGGGCCAGTGGCACCTTCAGGACCCGCCGGACCGCTCTCGCCCTGCGGGCCTTGCGGACCGGTGGCGC
>CAYQZG010000016.1:37069-39367 GCA_964421785.1 uncultured Anaerolineales bacterium | reverse complement strand
TGCGGGCCTTGCGGGCCAGTGGCGCCTTCCGGACCCGTGGGGCCACTCTCGCCCTGCGGGCCTTGCGGACCGATGGCGCCTTCCGGACCTGTGGGGCCACTCGCGCCCTCGGGACCCTCCGGGCCAGTGGCACCTTCAGGACCCGCCGGACCACTCTCGCCCTGCGGGCCTTGCGGGCCAGTGGGTCCCTCCGGGCCCTGCGGGCCACTGGGCCCGACTAGAGCAGCGGTGTCCCCCACCCACTGACCGTTCTCGTCAATCACCTCTCCGTAGCCAGCGATATGGATGCTGGCAGGATGGATGTTGGCACCGCGCACATCCCCGGCGTTCAGCGCGTAGGGCACAGCCAAGAGCGGCTGCCGCGGCGTCATCTCACTCTCGCCCTCGACGCTGAGCCCCAACCACAGGCTGCGGCCGTCGAGCCAGGTGGTGGAGCTGAGGGGCGTGCTGGCACCGAGCATGGCATTGAAGAGCCCATCCTGCACGGAGACGATCTGCGTCTCGTTCCAGAGCGGGCTGGTGCCTGTGGCAGAATCGTAGACAGCGAACGTGACGCTGTAACTCCCATCCTCAACGGGATCGCCGGTTGAGGCATCGGTGAGCAGGCCTTGGTAGCTGAGCAGCGGTGGCGCACCGGCCTGTGGCTGTGAGACCGCCAGGTCGGTGGACTGCGCCCAGACAAAACCTGCGCTCACTGCGGCGACAATCAGTGCGCCTGCAATGATGAGCATGGGTCGTGCCTTCATGGAAACGGTTGACCTCCTTGTGTCTGTCGTCGAGATCCTAGCCCCGTCCGGGCTTGCGATGGCTCCTTGCTAGGTCACCTCCTTGTCTGAATCGGTGCTACGCGATAACTGCCCGGACCGTGTCGTGGGCTCCGGGAACGGAGCCTCTGCTGGCCGCATAGTCGGTCCGAAACCGGCGTCGCGCGATGGCCCTCTGCGCTCCTCTTGTCACGTTGCCCTTGGTCTTCACCATGTCCATTGATCCATAGCTCATAGCAAGGGTCCCAAAATGGGTCTCAAAAAGGCAGGATCGAAGATCGCATCCGGGGCACAGAACGTACGCTGCCCAAGCCCAACCTCGACCAGGCCGACTTGAGGATCCTGATGCGGCGCGCCGGGCGTCTGGCATTATAACGTTGATATGGAAGCAAACACAGTACACCCATATGGGCGGACGCCTGCTCTCAAGTCCTACGTACGGTCGTGGAATGGTTCATCGAACGTCGTGGGGGCGAGTGTAGCATGGACCCAGACGTTGTCAAATAGCGATGGAAGACGCGCCCGACGGGGTGATTCGGGCGGAGGGGGCGAAGAGAGCTGGGACACTGAGACTCTCGTGGCCCGAGCGGAAACCGACACATATGCCTCTTGACCATTACGTAACCCGTATATGCAGCGCTGTATTCGGAATCCTTCCTGCTTGCATACTGAGACTGCACGTTAACAACTGCAAATGGCTGGCTTTTTGGGACATGGGGTAGTATACTTCGAAAACCCCGCGGGAGCGCCAGTTGCCCACGAGGAGCGCTGTGCTACAATCCAGGCGGTCAACCAACGCAAGGGAGGATTCCACATGCACGTAGGGGTGGACATCGGTGGCACCTTCACCGACTTCGTCCTCAGCGAGGACGGTGAACTCCGCATCCACAAAGTGCTGAGCACACCGCACGACCCCGCGGAGGGGATGCTGGCCGGGCTGCAGGCTCTGCTGGCGGGGGCGCGCGGGACCATACGCCGGATCACCCACGGCTCCACGGTGGCCACCAACGCCATCCTGGAGCGGAAGGGCGCACCCACGGCGCTGATCACCACCCAAGGCTTCCGCGACATCCTGGCCATCGGGCGCCAGAACCGCCCGGAGCTCTATGCGCTGCACCCGCAGCTGCCGCCCCCCCTCATCCCGCGGCGCTGGTGCTACGAGGTTCCCGAGCGCCTGAACCACGAGGGCCAGGTCCTGACGCCGCCGGACACCGAGGCGCTGGACGCGGTGCTGGACGACGTCGAGCGCCAGGGTATCGAGTCACTGGCGGTCTGTCTCCTCTACAGCTACGTCAACCCGGCGCACGAACGCCTGGTGCGGGACCGCGCCCTGGCACGGGGACTGCTGGAGCCGTGGCAGATCGCGCTCTCCAGCGACGTGCTGCCCGAGTTCCGTGAGTACGAGCGGGCCAGTACGGTGGCGCTGGAGGCCTACGTCCGCCCGGTGGTGAGCCGCTATCTGCAGCGCCTGGAGAGCGCGCTCTGTCCGGACCGCCAGCATCCGCAGCGCCAGCATCCGCAGCGCCAGCATCCG
>CAYQZG010000016.1:7264-36969 GCA_964421785.1 uncultured Anaerolineales bacterium | reverse complement strand
CGCCAGCATCCGCAGCGCCAGCATCCGGAGCGCCAGCATCCTGCTGGCCACCCCCGCGACCCAGAACCGTTGGGCCGCCCCGAAGGACTGTCGGAAAGCTTCACGCTGCGCATCATGAAGTCGGACGGCGGCGTCATGAGCGTGGGGCGCGCCCAGCAGCGGGCCATCCACACCGCCCTGAGCGGCCCTGCGGCCGGCGCCATCGGCGCATTCCACATAGCCCGGCTGGCCGGCTACGACGACGTCATCTCCCTCGACATAGGAGGGACCTCGACGGACGTGTCCCTCTGCCCTGGCGAGCTGGTGCGCCGCGCCGAGTCCAAGATCGGCCAGCTGCCACTGCGCACGCGCGTGCTCGATATCGAGACCATCGGCGCCGGGGGCGGCTCCATCGCGCGGTTGGACGCCGGCGGCCTGCTGCGCGTGGGACCGGAGAGTGCCGGGGCGGACCCCGGTCCCATCGCCTATGGGCTCGGCGGGCGGCGGGTGACAGTCACCGACGCGCACGCCGTCCTGGGCCGAGTGGATCCCGACCACTTCCTGGGCGGCCGCATGAGGCTCTGCCTGGCGCCGGCGCGCGCCGCCGTCCGCTCCCTAGGAGAGGCGATAGACCTGACGCCGGAGGAGACCGCCCTCGGCGTGATCCACGTGGCCAACGTCAACATCGACCGGGCGCTGCGGCGGGTCTCTATCGCCCGAGGATACGACCCGCGCCGCTTCACCCTGGTGGCCTTCGGGGGGGCCGGCCCGCTCCACGCCTGCGCGGTGGCGGATCAATTGGCCATCCCCCGCGTGCTCGTGCCGCGCCATCCGGGGGTGCTGTGCGCCCTGGGCATGCTCATGGCCGACATGGTGCTCGAAGAGAGCCGCTCCGTGCTGGAGCCTGTCACGGAGCGGACCACGGCCCGCTTGCAAGGGCAGCTGGACGCGATGGCGCGACGGGCTCGCGCCCAACTGATCGACGAGGGAGTGGAGGAGGAAGCCATCGTCCTGCGCGGCCTGGTGGACGCGCGCTACGCGGGGCAGTCCTACGAGCTGACCATCCCGCTGGAGGAGAACCTGGCGGCGGCCTTCCACGCCACGCACGCCCAGACGTACGGCCACGCCATGCCGGGCCGCGCCGTCGAGGTGGTCAACCTACGCCTGCAGGCCACAGGGCTCGTCGAGAGACCGGAGCTGACGCCCGAGCCTTTCGTGGAGCACGATGGCCGGGAGGCGCTTCTGGGAGAGAGGAGCGGCCACCTGCGGGCCTCGGGCACGTCCAGCCTCGCCCTCTACGAGCGGGAGAGGCTGCGACCCGGAGCCGCAATGCACGGCCCAGCCCTGGTCTTCCACATGGACAGCACCGCCTTCATCCCCCCGAGGTGGTCGGCGCGAGTGGATGGCTATCGCAACCTGGTGCTGGAGAGAGGGTCATGACGGTCGATGCCATCAGCCTGGCCGTCTTCGAGAACCTGTTCGCCTCGGTGGCGGAGGAGATGGGCGTGGCGCTGCAGCGCGCCAGCTTCAGCCCCAATATCAAGGAGCGCCTCGACTTCAGCTGCGCCGTGTTCGACGCCCAGGGGCACATGGTAGCCCAGGCGGCGCACATCCCGGTCCATCTGGGCAGCATGCCGGCCTCCGTGGCCTATGCACTGCGCGCCTGCCAGGCCATGCGGCCGGGGGACGTCGTCATCCTCAACGACCCCTACCGCGGGGGGACGCACCTGCCCGACGTGACGATGGTCTCGGCCGTGGCCGTCGAGGGCCAGGTGCGGTTCTTCGTCGCCAGCCGCGCGCACCACGCCGACGTGGGCGGCATAGCGCCGGGATCGCTGCCGCTGAGCACCGAGCTCTATCAGGAGGGCATCATCATCCCCCCGGTCAAGCTGGCCGAGGGCGGGGAGCGCAACGAGAGCGTCCTCTCGCTCATCGCGGCCAACAGCCGCGCCCCGGATGAACGTCGGGGCGATCTGGAGGCCCAGCTGTCGGCCCAGCGCGTGGGCGAGCGCCGTCTGCTGGCGCTGGTGGAGACGCACGGCGAGGCACGCGTGCAGGAACACGCCGCGGCGCTGATGGACACCTCCCGCCGCATGACCGAGGACGTGATCGCGAAGATCCCCAACGGTACCTACACCTTCGAGGACGCGTTGGAGGGCGACGGCCAGGGTGAGTTCTCGATCCCCATCCGGGTGACAATCCGCGTGGCGGGGTCGCAGATGACAGTCGACTTCACCGGCAGCGCGCCACAGGTGACCGGGAACCTGAACGCCGTCGAGGCGGTGGTGCGCTCCGCCACCTGGTACTGCGTCCGCCTGCTGGCCCAGGAGCAGATCCCCGTCAACCACGGCTGCTTCCAGCCGGTGACGGTGATCGTGCCCGAGCGGAGCGTGCTCAACCCCGACTTCCCGGCCGCCGTGGCCATCGGCAACGTGGAGACCAGCCAGCGCATCGTGGACGTGGTGCTCGGCGCGCTGGCCCAGGCGCTGCCGGAGCGCATCCCGGCCGCCAGCCAGGGCACAATGAACAACGTCACCTTCGGTGGGGCATCCGACGGTCGCTCCTTCGTCTTCTACGAGACGATCGGCGGGGGACACGGCGCCGGGCCGTTGGGCGACGGGCTGAGCGGCCGGCACAGCCACATGACCAACACGCGCAACACGCCCGTCGAGGCGATGGAGCACACGTTGCCGGTGCGCGTGGCGGCCTACGCGCTGCGTGAGGGCTCCGGCGGGGACGGACGCTTTCGAGGCGGCGACGGCATCCGACGCGTCTACGAGTTCCTGGAGGAAGCCACGCTGACCATCAACAGCGAGCGGCGCGTCAACGGACCCTACGGGCTGCAGCGCGGAGAGGCCGGGGAACCGGGGATCAACAGGCTGATCCAGAGCGGGGAGGAGCGCACGATCGGCGGGAAGGCGACGGCGCTCGTCAAAGCCGGCGACCGGCTGATCGTGGAGACGCCCGGCGGGGGCGGCTGGGGCACGCCCTAGACTTCACAGATCTAGCCTGGACGTCTCAACAGCTCAGACATCTCCGAGCCGCTCTGAGCCTCGTGTCGGGGCGACCGACACCCATGTCGAGAAGGTCTGCGACTTGACGGTTCGGCTCATCGGTGATAAGGTCAGAACCATCGGTACCGTGTGCCTTCCTGAAAAGAAGCGCAGTGACACCAGGATCATCTCATACGTCAAGGAAACCCCATGACCTACGCCCAACGCATCGCCGCCGAACTGGATATCCGTCCGCAGCAAGCCGCGGCCACCATCGCGCTCTTCGATGAGGGCAACACGCTGCCCTTCATCGCCCGCTACCGCAAGGAGCAGACGGGCATGCTCGACGAGCAGCAGCTGCGACAGCTGAAGAAGCTGCTGGACCGGCTGCGCACGCTGGAGGATCGGCGCCGGACAATCATGGCCAGCATTGAGGAGCAGGGGAAGATGACGCCCGAACTGCGGGAGCGGCTGCTGGCCGCCAGCTCCCTGACGGAGCTCGAGGACCTCTACCGCCCCTACAAGCCGAAGCGGCGCACGCGCGCCGACGTGGCCCGCGAGAAGGGGCTGCAGGGACTGGCCGACCTAATCCTGGAGCAGCCGCGCACCGATAAGACGGTGGAGCAGATCGCCGAACCGTTCCTCGGCGACGAGGTGCCGACGGTGGAGAACGCGCTGGCAGGCGCACGCGATATCGTGGCCCAGACGATCAGCGACCACCCCGACGTGCGGCGGCTTACGCGGGAGAAGGCGCTGCGGACGGGCGTGCTGCATGCGGAGAGGAAGGATGCGGAGGACACGTCCGGGGACGTGGCCGACCCGCGTGGCACGTACCGACTCTACTACGAGTTCAAACTGAAGGCGCCCCGCCTGCGCCCACACCAGATCCTGGCCATCAACCGCGGCGAGGCCGAGGATGTGCTCCGCGTCCACGTCGAGACACCCGAGCGCGACTGGCGGGCGGGCATCAGCTCGGCGTTCCGGCCCCGCTACGGCTCGCCGCTGGACGAGCAACTCCTGATGGCCATAGAGGATGCAGCGCAGCGGCTGCTGCTCCCGGCCATCGAGCGCGACGTGCGCCGCAACCTGACCGAACGGGCGGAGGCCCACGCTATCCGCGTCTTCGCGGACAACGTGCGGGCGCTGCTCAGCCAGCCGCCTCTCACCGACCATACCGTGTTGGGCATCGATCCCGGGTTCCGCACCGGCTGCAAGGTGGCCGTGGTCGACCCCCTGGGGAAAGCGCTGGACACCGCCACCATCTACCCCCACGAGCCCCAGAACCGGTGGGACGAGGCGCTGAAGAGCCTGACGGAGCTGGTCGAGGCCCACGGGGTGACGCTCATCGCCATCGGCAACGGCACGGCGTCGCGGGAGACGGAGCAGTTGGCCGCGGAGCTGATTGGGCGCGCCGAGAGCGAGCGCGGGGACGACACCGCCCTGCGGTATCTGATGGTCGACGAAACCGGGGCCAGCGTCTACAGCGCCAGTCCGCTGGCGCGGGCCGAGCTGCCGGAGCTGGACGTCAGCCTGCGAGGCGCGGTCTCCATCGCCCGCCGCGTGCAGGACCCCCTGGCGGAGCTGGTGAAGATCGACCCCTCGTCGCTGGGCGTCGGCATGTACCAGCACGACGTCAACCAGACGGCGTTGGGGGACGCGCTGGACGAGGTGGTCGAGAGCGTGGTGAACCGGGTGGGCGTTGAGCTCAACACCGCCTCCCCCGCCCTGCTGACCCACGTCGCCGGGATCGGGCCCACGCTGGCGGAGCGCATCGTGGCCTACCGCGACGCTCACGGGCCCTTCGCCACCCGCGAGGCGGTCCGGGACGTGCGGGGCATCGGGCCCAAAACCTTCCAGCAGGCAGCCGGCTTCCTGCGCATCCGCGACGGCGAGAACCCGCTGGACGCCAGCGCCATCCACCCGGAGAGCTACCAGGTGGCCGAGATGGTCCTAGACATTGCCGGTCTGACCGCGGAGACACCACCGCCCCAGCGAACCCAGACGCTGATCACGATTCTGGAGGAGTGGCCCGTCGACGAGCTGGCGCGAGAGCTGGAGGTGGGGGTGCCGACATTGGCCGACATCTTCAAGCAGCTGGTTCAGCCGGGGCGCGATCCGCGCCAGGATCTGCCGGCCCCGATTCTGCGCAGCGACGTGCTGACGATGGAGGATCTGCGGCCCCACATGCGGCTGAAGGGGACAGTGCGCAACGTGGTCGACTTCGGCGCCTTCGTGGACGTCGGGGTGAAGCACGACGGCCTGCTGCACCGCAGCCAAATCCCGACCGAGGCGGCGCTCCAGGTGGGGGACGTGATCGCGGTGGAGGTGTTGAAGGTGGAGGAGGAGCGCGGGCGGATCAGCCTGGGGTGGGCGGAATCACAAATGGACGAATAACCCGAATCGACGAAAGAGACGCGATTGACGCCCAGGTGCCTCGCACGTGAGGCCGTGCGAGGCACCGTCCCCCCCCCTCACCGATTTCCGTCCACAGCGTATCACGCCTCCCGACGGGCCAGCTCCCGCTTGGCTATGTTGCGGCCCTGTTCGATCACCTCCTGGATCTCCACCGGCGTGAAGTTCAGGAGATCGAGCACGATCTCGTTGTCGGGTCGAATCACCGTGATCGGTATGCGCCGCCACTTGCCAAACGGCAACTCGCCCATCATCTCAAGGATACTTGCGCTGTCGGCCCCGGTCATCCCCTTGCTGCTCAGAAGCACCTCCAGATCGCCCTCCACCTTGTCGAACGTCTCGACCCAGCTGTTCACCTTCCGGAAACGCTCAATGTCGTTGTTGACGAGCTCGTTCGTGACGACGCCCATCAGCCGCATGGCGAACTCAAAGAGGTTCCCCGGATTGAAGCTGACCCCTTGCAGCTTCTCTGGCTGACAGATGATGCAGACGATCTCCTCCGCGCCGTCGTCGATGGCGCGCTTGAGCGGAGCAACCTCGCGCACGCCCCCATCCACGTAGGGCGACTGCCCAATGGTGATGTGGGGCATCTCAACAGGGATCGCCGTGCTGGCGACGATGTAGTCGAGGATCCCCGAGTAATCCTCGCTGGCATAGACCGCCTCGCCGGTGACCAGGTTGATGGCACAGGCAAAGAACTTGATCGGTGAGGCACGCAGGTTCTCCGGATCGAGCTGCTCCTCGACCAGCGCACGCAGCGAGCTGGTGTCGATCAGACCCTTGAACTCCTGTCGCAGCAGCGAGACGATCAGGGGAAGCAGCCTCCTCTGCACTCCCACCTGAGACGGTGAGTGAAGGTCACTCAGCCAGAAATCCTCCAGCTGCCGTCCCAGGTCCGCCCAGTCGGGGGTCTCACCCTTCCTGATCACACGACCCGCTCGTTCCGCGAGAAACGAGCCATTGAGGCTCCCAACCGAGGTGCCGTAGATGGCGTCTGGCACAAAGCCCGACTCCAGAAGCTCGGCAATGACACCGGCCTGAAAAGCCCCCTTGATCGACCCACCACTCAGCACCAAGGCCTTCTTGATGTCCATCAGTCTTCCTCCTTTGCATCTCAGCGCCGGGCGCCGATGCACCCGCGCATCGTTTCGCAGCACGTGCGGAGAAGGTGCCGCCGGGTTGCGAACCCGGCGGGAGCAAAGCACCTTTCCGGGCGCTGTCGGTCCCGAAAGCAAAACAGCCGACTACCTGGCGATATTGCTCTCAAGCCAGGCGTCGGCTGCGAATCCTCTTTTGTCATCTGCCCCCCTACCAACTATGATCGTCGATGTGAGGACTGTGGCGGTGTCTTTCTTCTCAACGATAATTGTACTACCAACCGCAGCCGATGTCAACGGTGCACTGGCCTGGCAGCAAGGCTTCATCGTTCTTGAATGGGCCAAGATGACGGGTAACTCGGCTGTTCGCCAATGACTTGGCGAGCACTCAATTATGTGGTAGAGTCCATGTCGTGCTCCTTGCATAGCGGCTGGTGGGGCAAAACTGCTGCTACCACAACACGAGTGTCTGATCTTCCTTATGTCCTCACCCTCGGCCCGTCAAGTATTGACGTGCAGCATGTAGCTACCGGACGCTTCTCGAATCCAGCCTGGTTCTCTGGTGGGACAATGGATGAGCACACATGATAACCGGGTTGAAGAAGGAGTGAGACTTGTGAAACAACGACCCTCAGAACAGGCAATTGAGAAAGCCTACGCCCTGGCGAAGGAACGATACGGGGCAATAGGAGTGGATACAGATCAGGCACTGGCAACCTTGTCCCAGATCCCTATCAGCTTACACTGCTGGCAGGGAGACGACGTGTCTGGTTTCGAGAACCCAGACGCCGAGCTGGGAGGGGGCATCGCGGCCACTGGCAACTATCCTGGCAAAGCTCGGAATGCCGAGGAGCTCCGTCGAGACCTGGACAAGGCCTACAGCCTCATCCCCGGCACCCACCGACTCAACCTGCACGCCATCTACGCCGAGACCTGTGGCGAGCGTGTGGAACGGAATGAGCTCCAGCCGGAACACTTCAGCGCCTGGGCCGACTGGGCCAAGGACGGCGGCCACGGGATAGACTTCAACCCAACCTGTTTCTCCCATCCCCTGGCAGAGGACGGCTTCACGCTGACCAGCTACGACGAGGGCGTCCGTCGCTTCTGGATCGAGCACTGCATCGCCTGCCGCGAGATCGGCGCGTACTTCGGGCGCAAGCTGGACACCCCCTGCGTGACCAACATCTGGATCCCCGATGGCTACAAGGACACGCCGGTGGATCGGAAGGAGCCGCGCCGGCTGCTGAAGACGTCGCTGGATGAGATCCTCTCGGCCGACGTGGATCGCCGGTACAACCTGGATGCCGTGGAGAGCAAGCTGTTCGGCATCGGCTCCGAGAGCTACGTGGTCGGATCCCACGAGTTCTACCTGGGCTACGCCGCCACGAACGACGTACTGCTCTGCCTCGACAGCGGCCACTTCCACCCCACGGAGGTTATATCGGACAAGCTCTCCTCCGTGTTGTTCTTCGTGGACGAGGTGCTGCTGCACGTCAGCCGGGGCGTGCGGTGGGACAGCGACCACGTCGTGACGCTGACGGATGAGCTGCAAGCGATCACGCAGGAAGTCGTGCGAGGGAATTTCCTCGACCGGGTCCACATCGGGCTCGATTTCTTCGACGCCAGCATCAACCGCATCGCCGCATGGGTGATAGGCACGCGCAACGCGCTGCGCGCGCTGCTGATGGCCTTGCTGGAGCCCACGGAGACGATGCGCGAGCTGGAGATCTCGGGTGATTACACGATGCGGTTAGCGATGCTCGAAGAACTCAAGGGCCTGCCCTTCGGTGCGGTGTGGGACGCTTTCTGCCTTCAGCAGGGCGTCCCGGTGGGCATCAGCTTCATGGACGAGATTCGCGCCTACGAAGAGCAAGAGTTGAAGAAACGCGTCTGACCGCCAGGCACCTGACCAGCATCACATACGGGAGTTCCACAATGGAAGAGCACGAGATTCTGACGCAGCTGGTGACGATGTCGAACGATCTAGGGGCTCCCCACCGGGACTACGTCATACTGGGGGAGGGAAATACATCGGCGAGAGCCGACGCCGACAGCTTCTGGGTCAAGGCCAGCGGGGAGGAGTTACGCACCGCCGACAAGGATAGCTTCGTCCGCGTGCGTTTCGACCGCGCGCTGGCGCTGCTGGAGGCCGACGAGGTCGATGACAGCCACGTCAAAGCGGGCCTGGAGGCGGCGAAAGTCGATCAGACCCGCTCAACCCGCCCGTCAGTCGAGACCGTCCTGCACGCCCTGGCTCTGCAGCTGGAGGGGGTCGATTTCGTCGGGCATACTCACCCAACGGCCGTCAACGCACTGACGTGCTCGACTGCCTTCGATGACGCGCTCAGCGGCAATCTCTTTCCGGACGAGATCGTCGTCTGTGGCCCGGCGCCCGTCGTCGTCCCGTACACCGACCCCGGCATTCCCTTGGCCCGCAAGGCGCGCGAGCTGATCGACCGCTTCATCGAAGAACGAGGCGGGACCCCGAGAACGATCTATATGCAGAACCACGGCCTGATCGCGCTGGGGGAGAGCCCTCAACAGGTGCTCAACATAAGCGCCATGGCCGTGAAGAGGGCCCGCGTGCTGATCGGGACGTATGCCCTGGGAGGACCACACTTCTTATCGCCGTGCCACGTGGAGCGCATCCACACGCGCTCCGATGAACTGTATCGTCGAAAGGCGCTCGGGTGATAAGGCGCCCGAGAGGAGGAAGCGTTCAAAGATACTATCCAGGTTGCGCTTAAGGACGCGCTTTTAGGAGGGAATATGGACGACAACAATGGCGAATTCGGGCCAAGCCGGGAACAAGGAGCCTGCACCATGCGGGCCTCGCGACTGCACGGCATCCAAGATATGCGGGTGGAGGATCTACCGCGCCCCGAGCCGGGGCCCGGCGAGGTGCTGCTGAAGGTGGCCTCGGTCGGGGTGTGCGGCTCCGACGTCCACTACTACACGGACGGGGCCATCGGCGACCAGATCGTGACCGGGCCGATCATCATGGGACACGAGGCCTCGGCCTGGGTGGCGGGGCTGGGGCCGGAGGTCGAGGCCCAGCTGGAGGAGGGGCAGCTCGTGGCGGTCGAACCAGCCATTCCCTGCGGGGCGTGCGAGCCCTGCCGACACGGGCACCCCAACCTATGCCCGCACGTGCGCTTCTGCGGCACCCCGCCCATCGACGGCGTCTTCGCAGAGTACACGGTCATGCCGGCCGAGAACTGCTTCCCCCTGCCACCAGGGTTCACGCCCGTGGAGGGCGCGATGCTGGAGCCGCTGGGCATCGCCATCCACGCCGTCGACCTAGCCCACCTGCGGCCGGGCTACACTGTCGCCGTGCTGGGAGGGGGCCCCATCGGCCTGCTTATCGCGGCAATGGCGCGGGCGGCCGGCGCCGGCGAGATCTATGTGACCGAGCCGCTGGCCTACCGGCGGCAGTTCGCGCTCGACTACGTGGCGGACGTAGCGCTGGATCCCTATCCGGGCGTCGACGCCGGATACAGCGACGTCGTGGACGAGATCGTGCGCCGGACCGGCGGGCGCGGCGTCGACGTAGTCTTCGAGGCGGCCGGAGCGGAGGAGACACCCCATCAGTGCGCCGGCGTGGCACGCATCGGCGGCAAGGTGATCGTGGCCGGGATCCCCTCCGACGACCATATGGCGTTCACCGCGTCGACCACGCGCCGCAAGGGGCTGACCATCAAGTTGGTGCGACGTATGAAGCACACCTACCCGCGAGCGATCCGCCTGGTGGAGAGAGGGTTGGTGGACGTGGCGCCGTTGGCCACTCACCTGTTCCCCCTCGAGCGCATCGCCGAGGCCTTCGACACGGTCGCCGCTTACGACAACGGCGTGATCCGGGCGGTGATCGAGGTCTCAGCCTGAACGACGTGAAACGCACCGGTTCTTTCGGGCCGGTGCGAGGCCAACCCTGTCCGGTTGCAGATTACCCCCTCTGCTCTGCTATCCAGCACCGCCTGTTCACGACGGCGCTGGATCCCTTCCGTATGCAATCACCCCCTTTCTATGACTTGACGGACATTTCGTTATATAGTATACTGTAATCAAACGAAACCAAACGAAGGCATCTCGATGGCGAACGAAAGGCTGTTCCCAGAAGAACGGCTGGATCAGATCCTAGCACTGCTTCACGCTCAGGAACGTGTCTCTGTGGCTGATCTCAGCGAACGGTTCAGCGTCTCAACGGTGACCATCCGCAACGACCTGACCACGCTGGAGCAACGGGGTCACCTGATCCGCACCTACGGCGGCGCTATGCTCAACCCCAACATGAGCATGGAACCTCCGGCCTTTGCCTTCCGAAAAGAGCTGAATGCCCCTCAAAAGGACCGCATCGGGCGCGCCGCCGCCCAACTGGTGGGGAACGGCGATGCCGTCGCCCTCGATGCCAGCACCACCGCCTGGTACCTTGCCCGCCAACTCAAGAACCACCGTGAATTGACCATCGTGACGAACGGCCTCTTCATCGCCCTGGAGTTCCTGGACTCGCCCGGCGTGAGCGTGGTCATGCCGGGCGGCGTATTCCGCGTCGCATCTGTCTCTCTAGTCGGTGACCAGGGTGCCGGCATTCTGGAGCACTACCACGTCCAAAGGGGGTTCTTGGGCGCCGCAGGGCTCACACTGGAGGAGGGGCTGACGGATACCAACCAGTACGAAGCGCAGCTGAAGCGGCGCATGATGGAGCGCTCCAAGGAAGTGATCGCCATCGTGGACAGCAGCAAATGGGGGCAGGTGACCTTTGCTCCGCTCGTCCCGATAGAGCGGATCGACCGCATCATCACCGACGACGGCGCTCCGCCTGATATGATAGCCGCCTTGCGCGAGCGAGGGATCGACGTGAAGGTAGCATGAACCCCAAAGGAATCGCCCTCGGCGGTTCCGCCCCCCGTCCCTGGGCCGCTTCTCGTCATAGTGGAAAGGATGGACGAAGATGAATCAACGTGCCAAACTTGAAGCGGATCTAAACGCTTTCGATCCTGACGTACGGGCCGCCGCCCTGGAGGAGCTGGTCTCTCTGGCGGAGGAGGGTCTGGTGCCGATGGAGCCGGAGGCCGAGGTGGCGAACATGCACTGCCACAGCTTCTTCTCCTACAACGCCTACGGTCACTCGCCTAGCTCGTTGGCCTGGCTGGCCAAGCGGCAGGGCTTCAAGCTAATGGGCATCGTCGATTTCGACGTGCTGGACGGCGTGGACGAGTTTCTTGATGCCTGCGAGTTGGTCGGCGTGCGCGGCAGCGCCGGTATTGAGACACGTCTGTTTCTGCCGGCGTTCGCCAACCGAGAGATCAACTCACCCGGCGAGCCGGGCGTCTATTATCACATGGGCATTGGATTCACCTCGAGCACCATCCCCGACCCGGAGGCGGCAAGGATCCTGACCGCCATGCGCCAGCGAGCTGCCCGGCGCAACCGGGGCATGGTAGAGCGCGTCAACGCCTACCTAGACCCGTTGGGGGTCGATTACGAGGAGGACGTCCTGCCGCTGACGCCAGCAGGGACCGCCACCGAGCGTCACATGGTGATCGCCTACGTGAAGGCCGCCCGGCGTCTATTCTCCGACCCAGTCCCCTTCTGGTCAGACAGACTGGACATCGAACGATCTCGCCTGGCGGACCTGATGAAGGACGAAGCTCAATTCCGTAAGGTGATCCGGGCCAGATTGATGAAACGAGGCGGCGTGGGCTACGTTCAACCCGGACCTGACACGTTCCCAACGGTCGACAGACTCCACACGCTGATCAAGGCGTGCAGCGCGCTGCCCTGCGCCACCTGGCTCGACGGGACCTCGGAGGGCGAGCAGGCTATGGAGGAGCTTCTCCAGCTCCTGATTGGGAAAGGGGCCGTCGCGCTCAACATCATTCCCGACCGGAACTGGAATATTGCGGATCCAGAGATCAAGCGCGTCAAGTTGCAGAACCTGTACGACGTCGTAGCCTTGGCGCAGGAGCTAGCGCTGCCCTTGAACGTGGGGACGGAGATGAACAGCCCAGGGAAGAAGATCATCGACGATTTCGACGCCCCGGAGCTGGCGCCGGTGCGAGAATCGTTCCTGGATGGGGCCTATTTCATCTATGGGCACACCGTCCTCCAGCGAGCGTTGGGGCTGGGGTATCACAGCGAGTGGACGGAAGCACACCTGCCCTCGCGCCGGGAGCGAAATGCATTCTACACCCAGATAGGCCGCCGGGTACCGCCGGGAAAAGCCGAGATGACGAGGCTCAGGTCATTGGATGCCACCATGAAACCCGAGGACATCCTGACCAGGTTGTGAAGAGCCATAAGCACAGCAATGCGCTGCCAGCACCGTCCGTTCCTAGCTGGTCCTCCAGCCCTGGTCCTCCAGCCCTGGTCCTCCAGCCACGCCAGGGGAATGGCGAAAGGAGATTATGTCCGACAAACTGACCACCTATCGGCGCGCTGACACACCGCTGCCCGATCGTTACCGCTTATGGCCGCTCTACGACAAGGGCTTCGAGAGCCTGGGACGCGAAGGGCGTCCCATCGCGGTCGCCATGCCCACCTGCGGGCCCGACGAGCTGCTGATCCGCCACGACGCTTGCAGCGTCTGCTTCTCCGATTACAAGGTCGTTCGGGCCGGTCAGGAGCATCCGCGCATCTATCGCGACATGCGGGCCGATCCGGTGGTGCTGGGCCACGAGGTGACGCTCACCGTCGTCGGTGTGGGCCAGAAGCTGCGTGACCGGTACCAGGTCGGCGACCGCTTCATCGTCCAGGCCGACATCTACGTCGATGGGGTGGGGTATGCCTACGGATACGAGATCCAGGGAGGCCAGTCCCAATACAGCGTGATCGACCGGCGCGTGCTCGACGGCGACGACGGGTGCTACCTTATCCCTGTGCGGCGAGGGACAGGGTACGCGGAGACCGCCCTCATCGAGCCGTGGACCTGTGTGCTGACGGCCTATCGTCTGGACTACCGCACCAGTCTGAAGCCAGGGGGCGTCACGTGGATCATCGGCCCCTCGAAGTCAGCCGGGGACGAGAAGCCCTATACCATCAGCCAGGGGTTCGACGAGGCGGCCCATCCCGACCGCTTGTTGTTGACCAACGTGCCCCATGGCTTCGCCCGCCGGCTGCGGAAGCGAGCGGCGGCGCTGGGCGTGGAGATCGTGGAGGATGTCGCTGCGCTTAAGGATGTCGCCTCGGCGGTTCCGCCCCCCATCCCCGGGCCGCCTCCCGTCGACGAGGTGGACGACATTGTGCTGTTGGGAGCGGACCCGGACCTGATCGAGGCTGCCAGCCCACACCTGGCCAAGTTTGGCATCCTCGCCATCATCGCCGACCGGCCGCTGCCACGCAAGGTCGCGGTCGATGTCGGGCGCATACACTACAACCGTTGGCTGTACGTGGGCGGCCAGGACCCCGACATCGCGCGCGCCTACGACGACGTGCCGGCTCGCTCCACGCTCAAGTCGAACGGACGAAGCTGGTTCCTCGGCGCCGGGGGTCCCATGGGGCGGCTGCACGTCCAGCGCGCCATCGAGATCCCCAACGGCCCCAAGACCATACTGTGCACGGCCCGCAGCAACCAGCGTCTGCCCACCGTGGCGTCCATCTACCGGGACGACGCCCAGGCGAAGGGCATCCGCTTCGTCTGCACCAGCCTGGAGGATGAGACCTACAGCCAGACGTTGGAGGAGCTGGGGAAGGCGGGGTTCGACGACATCGTCGTCCTGGCGCCATCGCCCAGCGCGATTGAGGAGGCAGCAGAATATCTGGCGCCCGGTGGCGTGATGAACATCTTCGCCGGGGTGAAGCGGGGCACGAAGGCACAGTTAGACCTGAGCGGCGTCTACCTCCAGGGGAAGCGTTTCATCGGCCATTCGGGCCTCACCACAGATAATATGCGCCTGGCGCTGGAGCAAATAGAGTCGGGTGAGTTCTCGCCCAATCGACTGGTGGCCGCGGTGGGCTCGTTGGATGCCTTCGCGAAGGGGCTGCAGGCGGTTAAGAAGGGGGATTTCTCCGGGAAAGTGGTGATCTATCCCCACATCAAGGAGCTGCCCCTCACGCCGCTGACGGAGCTGAAGGAGAGATTGCCGAGCGTTCACGCCCGGCTGAAGGATGGGCGGGAATGGACGAAGGAGGCGGAGGAGGAATTCCTGCGCCTGATGCTGTTGTGAAGCGAGGAGCTATGAGGACACTGGAGGATCGCGTCGCGGTCGTCACCGGTGGGGCCCAGGGGCTGGGGGCGGCCATCTGCCGACGGTTAGCGGGCGAGGGGGCCTACGTGGCAGTGGCCGACGTGAACGTGGAGGGAGCAAGAGAGGTCGCCAGGGAGATCGATCAACGTGCCATCGCCTTCGAGGCAGACGTGACCGACGAGAAGCAGGTGGCGGCGATAGTAGATGGCGCCATCGACGCGTTTGGGCGGCTCGACATTCTCGTCTCCAACGCCGGCATTCTCATCGCCCAGCCGATCGATGTCTTTCCGGTCGATGCTTGGCGGGCAGTGATAGAGGTCAACCTGGTAGGCTACTTCCTGTGCGCCAAGCACGCAGCGCGGGTCATGAAGGAGCAAGGGGAAGGGGTCATCATCCAGATCAACTCCAAGTCGGGGAAGAAGGGGAGCTACAAGAACTCGGCCTACGCGGCCTCGAAGTTCGGCGGGATTGGGCTGACGCAGAGCCTGGCCCTGGAGCTGGCCGAGCACGGCATACGGGTGAACACCGTCTGTCCGGGCAACCTCCTCGACTCACCCCTGTGGGTGGATTCGCTCTACAAGCAGTATGCCGAGAAATGGGGCATCACCGAGCAGGAGGTGCGCCAGAAATACGTGAATCAGGTACCGATGAAGCGAGGATGCACCTACGACGACGTGACCAACGTGGTGGTCTTCCTGGCCTCGGATCAGGCGAGCTACATGACCGGTCAGGCGATCAACGTCACCGGTGGCCAGGAGATGCGCTGACGTAGGGTCTCCGAGAGACGAAAGGTCCTAATGAGAGGGGAGGTGATGTCTATCGTAAGCGACAATCACAACACTCGTCTGGTTTTGACGTATGAGAACGCAAAGGCAGACTCATTAAAGGCTGGACAGGACATAGGATGACACGAAAAATCAAAGCGGCACTGAAGGAAACCATTGTCGAGGCCGGATTGAAGATGGTGCGGCAGGGCCTGACAGTGGGCACGTGGGGCAATATCAGCGTTCGGGACAGCGAAACCGGACTAGTATACATCAGCCCCAGCGCGATTAAATACAAGGAGGTCCGGCGCGAGGACGTCGTCGTGCTCAACGACGAGCTGGAGATCGTCGACGGCGCTGCCACGCCCTCCATCGAGAAGAGAATGCACGTCGCCGTCTACAGAGCCCGGGAGGACGTCAATGCGGTCATTCACACCCACCCGCTCTATTCATCCGTCCTGGCCGTCAACGGGATGGAGTTGCCCGGCATCAGTGAGGACTTCGTGCAGATCGTCGGTGACAAGATCATCTGCTCGGAATACGCTCTGCCCGGCACCCAGGAGCTAGCTGAGAACGTCGTGGTGGGCTTGGGGAATCGAAACGCCGTCCTCCTGCCCAGTCACGGCACACTGTGCGTGGGCAAGGATATACATAATGCCTTCAAAATCTGCTACGTCGTGGAGAAGACGGCGCACATCTACATCTTGGCCAAGAGCATCGGCACCCCGCAACTCATCTCTGAGGAGGACATCAAGGAGATGCAGTATTTTGCCCAGAACCTTTATGGTCAGGGGTAGCCATCGCGTTTCATAGATGCAGGAGGGAAATCAAACGTGAGCATTGACCTTACCAAGGAGCAAACGCTCGATCTCCTACAGCAGATGTGGGAGATCCGGATGTTCGAGAACAAGGTGTACGACTTGCTGGGACGCAATCTCATCAAGGGCGCATCCCACCTCTACGCCGGGGAGGAAGCGGTAGCCGTGGGGGCCATCTCTACGCTCCAGAACGACGACCTCATCACCAGCACCCATCGCGGTCACGGCCACTGCCACGCTCGGGGTGCGGCGCTGACTACGTCGGACGAGGAGCGTCAGGAGCATCTCAACAAGATGCTGGCCGAGCTGTGTGGGCGCGCCACAGGCTACTGTCGGGGACGCGGGGGGTCGATGCACATCGCCGATGTGGAGAACGGGAACCTGGGAGCGACCGGAATCGTGGGCGGCAACATCCCGGTGGCGACCGGCGCGGCGCTCGCCCAGAAGATGAAAAAGACCGGTCAAGTGGTCCTCTGCTTCTTCGGCGACGGGGCGTCGAACACGGGCAACTTCCACGAATCGATCAACCTGGCAGCGGCGTGGGATCTGCCCGTGGTCTACGTCGTAGAGAACAACCTGTATGGCATGTCGGTGCCTATTGAGAATGCGGCAGCGGAGCTTGATATCGCCGACCGTGCATGCGCGTATGGCATTCCGGGTCAGGTCGTCGATGGGATGGACGTCATGGCGGTCCGGGGGGCCGTGGGTGAAGCTATGGCACGGGCGCGGCGGGGCGAGGGTCCGTCGCTGATCGAGTGTAAGACCTACCGCTGGTACGGGCACTCACGGTCGGATCCGCGGGCCTACCGGACAAGGGAAGAGGAAGCGGCCTGGAAGGCGCGGGACCCGATACTGACTTTTGCGGCGCAGCTGGTGGAGGAGGATATAGCGACCCAGGAGGAAACCGACGCGGTCAAGGAGAACGCGGAACAGGAGATCGAGCGAGCCGCCGAGTTCGCCCTGGGGTCGCCGATGCCGCAAGCTGAGGAGCTGGAGGCGTACGTCTATGCGCCGTCCAAATGGACGGACGAGGACCTGGAGCGCGAGCGAGAGCTGCGGGAGCTGTGTCGGGACGGCGGCACCGGAACCCACAAGGTCCGCTACCGGGAGGCGATCCAGGAGGCGCTCCGTGAGGAGATGCAGCGCGATCCGAACGTGTTCGTGATGGGCGAGGACGTAGGGTTGTACGGCGGAGCCTACGGGGCCACACGGGGGCTGTTCGAGGAATTCGGCGACGAACGGGTGAAGGACACGCCGATCTCGGAGGCGGCCATCGGAGGGTCGGCCGTGGGCGCGGCGATGTGTGGGATGCGGCCGGTGGCGGAGATCATGTACGTAGACTTCACGCCGCTGGCGATGGATCAGATCGCCAACCAGGGGGCAAAGAATCGGTACATGTTCGGTGGGAAGACGACGGTGCCGATGGTGGTGCGCACGGAGGGAGGTGCGGGGCGGTCTATTGCGGCGCACCATTCGCAGTCGCTGGAGGCACTATGGGTGCACTTCCCGGGGATCAACGTGGTGATGCCCAGCACACCGTATGACGTGAAGGGCCTGCTGAAAACGGCGATTCGCGATGACAACCCGGTGATGTTCATCGAGCACAAAATGATCTACGGTCTGGAGGGCTACGTGCCCGACGAGGACTACGTTATTCCGTTCGGCGTGGCCGACGTAAAGCGGGAGGGATCGGACGTGACGGTGGTGACCTACTCCCGCATGGTACACCGGGCGCTGGAGGCAGCGGAACGACTGGCCGAGGAGGGCATCAGTGTGGAGGTGATCGACCTGCGCACGCTCAAGCCGCTGGATATGGAGACGGTAGGAAGGTCGCTGCAGAAGACCGGGCGCATGGTGGGGGTCACGGAGGCCTACGAGACAGGCTCATTTATCAGCGAGCTGATCGCCCGCGTGCAGAAGGAGCAGTTCGACTGGCTCGACGCCCCGCTAGAGCGGGTCTGCGCGGCGGACGTGCCGGTGCCCATGAGCGAGCCGTTGGAGGACGCGGCGATTCCCGGCGTCGAGGCCATCGTCGCCGCCATCCACCGCACATTGCGCTAGGAGGAGACCATGGTACGCGACGTTATCCTGCCGAAGCTGGGACAGACAATGGAGAAGGGAACCATCGTCGAATGGCTGAAAGAGGAAGGCGACCGCATCGAGCGCGGTGAGCTGCTCTTTACGGTTGAATCGGACAAGGCGACGCTGGAGGTCGAGGCGCCGATCGACGGGTTCTTGCGCAAGATCCTCGTTCCGGCCGGCGCGTCGGCCCCCGTCTTGACCCCGGTGGGTTTGCTGACGAAGGATCCGGACGAGGACGTATCGGGGTATGAGATTGGGGAAGCGGCCCCCGCGGAGCGCCGTCGTCCCGACGGCAGGGAGGCGAAGCGCGCTGTATCTGAGGCCGCGGGTGAGCCCGCGGAACCCGCAGCCGAGAGCCAGGACGCTGGCAGGGAGCGGATCTTCGCATCACCGAGAGCGCGAAGGCTGGCCCGGAAGGAAGGTGTAGACCTGTCAGCGGTGGAAGGCACAGGTCCCAACGGGCGAATCGTCGAACGGGACGTGGAAAGCTATCTCCAGCTGCGGCCAGAGACCACACCGGTGGCCCGGCGGCTGGCCGAGCACGAGGGAATAGACGTGCACACGCTGCAGGGCACCGGTCCGGGCGGGCGCATCACGAAGGACGATGTGGAGCAGGCCCTCGCTTTGCGAGACCCACCCGTCCCCGACTGCTCTCAGCCCCCGTCCCCGGGGGCGCTCCCAACCATGGAGCCACAGAAGACGGCAGAAGCTCTGGCCGAGATCCCAATACGCGGCATCCGCGCGCGCATAGCTCGGCGCATGCACGAGAGTCACCAGGCCACCGCACCTGTCACCCTGACCAGCGAGGCCAACGCCACGGCTTTCGTGGAGGTGAGGGAGCGTCTCAAGGCCAGCCTGTCCGACGAGCTGGGGTTCAACCTTGCCTACAACGATCTGTTGATCAAGGTGGTCGCTCGCGCCCTGCAGGAATTCCCCTATATGAACGCGCACCTGGTGCGCGATGCATCCGGAGAGCTGACCGGCAAGGCCGTTCAACACCTGGACCGCGTGCACGTTGGGCTGGCGGTGGACACAGAGCGCGGTCTGCTGGTACCGGTGGTACGGAACGCGAATCAGAAAAACCTGGTGGAGATCGCCCGCGGCGTGAGGGAGCTGATCCAACGCGCACAAACAGGTGACGCGACGCCAGATGAGCTGAGTGGCAGCACGTTCACCATCACGAACCTGGGCATGTACGACGTTGACGCCTTCACGCCCATCATCAACTTGCCCGAGGTCGCCATCTTAGGCGTGGGGCGAATCAAGCCCGAACCCGCTGTAGTGGGTGATCAGATCGCGATTCAGCAGAAACTCTGGCTGAGCCTCACGTTCGACCACCGATTGGTCGACGGCGCACCGGCAGCTCGCTTCCTGCAGCACGTCAAGCGATTAGTTGAGGAGCCCTATCTGCCTAGCTAACGGAGTTAGCCATGATCGAAGTTGAGCGCGATTCTAGCCCCCTAGCCCGCTCACTCCCCCTTGCGCCCCTCGATAAAGGACTCCAACATCCCCGTGAACTCCATGGGGAAGATGAAGGTCGTCGACGCGCTCTCGCCCAGCCGCTTCAGGGTCTCGAAGTACTGCAGCGTCATCGTGTTGGGGTCCACCTCGCGCGCCCGCTCCCAGATCTCGTTCAGCGCTACCGCGAAGCCCTCGGCCTGCAGCCGCTGCGCCTCCCGCTGACCCTCGGCGGCCAGAATAGCACCCCGCTTCTGCCCCTCAGCCTTCAATATGGCGGCCTGCTTCTCGCCCTCGGCCACCTTGACCGAGGCCTCGCGCTGACCATCGGCCTCCAACACCGTGGCGCGCCGATTCCGCTCCGCCGCCATCTGCCGGTTCATGGCCACGCGTATCTCCTGCGGCGGCTCGATCTCGCGGATCTCGACAGCCGTCACCTTGACCCCCCAGCGCTCCGTCACCTCGTCCAGCTTGACCCGCAGCACCTGGTTGATGTGCTCCCGTTGGGACAGCACCGCGTCCAGCTCGATGTCGCCGATGACGGCGCGGAGCGTCGTGGTGGCGATCCCGATGGAGGCCCGCTCAAACTGACCGACCTTGAGCACGCTCGATTCGGCATCGACGACCTTCCAGTAAATGAGGAAATCGACGCCCACCGTCGCGTTGTCCAGGGTGATGCAGACCTGGTGCGGGACCTCCAGGAATTGCTCCCGCAGATCGACCCCGACGGCCTGGTCGACAAAGGGGATCAGCAGCACCAGCCCCGGGCCCTTGATACCGAGCGAGCGCCCGAAGCGGAAGACCACCACCCGCTCGTACTCGCGCACAATGCGCACCGCCGTCGCCGCGACGACCAGCAGGGCGATGGCCACCAGGAAGAAAACAATAAGCAGCGTTATCAGCGTACCTGCCATAGGACACCCTCCTAGGGTTCTGTTCCGTCCACACGCTTGACCAACAATTTCAGGCCATCCACCGACACGACCTCAACCTCTTCGCCCGCCTCAATGGCGGCATCCTCGTCCCCCACCGCGCTCCACAGCTCACTCTCGATCTGCACCGTGCCCAACGGGTCGAGGGACGTCGTCGCTCTCCCCTGCTTGCCCACCATCTCGGCCGTGGACACCTTGGCTCTCATGCGCTGCGCTCGGGCTGCAGCGGACAGGACCACGCCGAAGAAGCCCAGCGAGACAAGCGTCACCCCGGCGATCAGCCACGGGGAAACCCGGACTACCTCTGCTCCTCCCGAGTAACGGCCTTCGCCGGCAGGGAAGAGGAACACCGAGCCCAGCACCAGAGCCACGGCTGCGACCAGCGTGAGCCCCACGCTGTCCACGTTGAGATCGATGACGAAGAGCACGCCGGCGGCCACAATCAGGGCCAGGCCCACGATGTTAGCCGGCTGCTGGGTCAGCCCGGCGATGGCGATCACCAGACAGACGACGGCCAGAGCCTCCAGCAGGCCCGTGCCGGGGACGTAGAACGCCGCGGCCGCCGTCCAGAGCCCAATGATGAGCAGGACGTAGATGACGTTGGGATTCATCGCCACGGCCCACAACATCTGCACAATATCGATCTCCATGGCCGCTCTCCCTCACATAGTTGCGCCGCCCCCCGGCGACCGGGAAACCGCGCTGTGTGACCAGGCACCTGGCCTTTCACATAACAGACCTTGACTTCTGTATCTGCTCTAAGCCTCCGTCCCGGAGGCGGAGTGCTGACAAAAGCAGATCATCCGTCTCAACACCAGTATACTCGATAATTGGCAGGAGCGCCAACCCAAGGCCAAGGCACCATCGCGCCCTACGCCACCAAGACAAACAGCAGGTCGTTGACATTGGTCCCCGTCGGGCCGCTGTGGATCAGATCGCCCAACGCATCAAGAAAGCGGTAACTGTCGTTCGCCTCCAGCGCGGCCCACGCGTCGAGGCCCAGCTCGCGGGCACGCCCCATCGTCTCTCCTGTGACCGCGGCCCCGGCAGCGTCGGTGGGGCCATCGGTGCCGTCCGTCGCCAACGCCATGACCAACACGTCTGACCACCCATCGAGCGCCAGCGCGGCCGCCAGCGCCAATTCCTGGTTCCGGCCGCCCTTTCCCTCGCCGCGGACCGTCACCGTCGTCTCTCCGCCCCACACCAGACAGGCCGGGGGCGACACCGGATCCCCATCGGCCCGTATCCCCTTCGCCAGGGCTGCCGCCACCCTCGCCACCTCCCGCGCCTCGCCCTCGACGTAGGTGCCCAGGAGCAGCACCTCAAAGCCCAAGGACCGGGCCCTATCCACCGCCGCCAGGGCCGCCAGTCGGTTCGACCCCACCACGACGTTCTGCACCCCCGCAAACGCCGCGTCCCCGGGCTTGGGTGTCTCCTGCAAAAAGCCCTCGTCCCGGATGCCGTACCGCTCCAGCACCTCCCGCGCGTCCGCCACCGTCGTCGAGTCGGGCACGGTGGGGCCGGAGGCGATGACGTCGAGCGGATCTCCGATGACGTCCGAGAGGATCAGCGTCACCAGCTGCGCCGGGGCGACCAGGCGGGCCAGGTTGCCCCCCTTGATGCCCGAGCAGTGCTTGCGCACGGCGTTGATCTCGTTGATCGTGGCGCCGGAGCGCAGCAGGGCGCCCGTCATCGCCTGGAAGTCATCCAGCGTCAGGCCAGGGGCGGGCCGCGTCAGGAGCGCCGACCCGCCGCCGGAGATGAGGCAGATGACGAGATCGGCCGCCGTCGCCTCCTCCGCCAGCTCGGCGACAGCCTCAGCCCCGCGCACCGAGTTCCTGTCCGGCACCGGGTGTCCGGCCTCGATGACCTGAAATCCGGGCGGAGACCAGCCTCCCGCGTGCTCGTACTTGGTCACCACGGCGCCCCGGCTCAGCCGCTCGCCCAACAAGTCGACCATAGCCGCAGCCATCGGCACCGCCGCCTTTCCCCCTCCGACCAGCAACACGCGCTCATAGGCGTCCAGGTCGTAGCGCCGGCCGGCGACGATCAGCTCGTGCCCCTGTTCATAGCGGACGTGGCGCCGTATAACGGCATCCGGATCGACCGCGGCCAGCGCGGCCCTCTTCAGCTCTTGGGCTGCCTTCTCCAGTGGTACGGGATCCATCTGGTCTCCTCAATGGGTCCTAGGCCCCCCCTCTTGTCCCCCCCAGTGGGGCGCCCCCCTCTTATCCCCCCCAGTGGGGGGGAGGGGGCTCGGAGGCCGCCTCGGGGCGACTGGTGCGTGTTAGGGATGGGCATTCCGTTGCGCTGCGTCCTGGACGTCGACCTTCTGGTAGCTAGTCCACGAGTCCGGCAGAACGCGCAAGAAATCCCAGGAGAGCCACAGCGGATAGCTGCGAATCAACCATCGAACGCCGTTCACGACGTCCCCACGCACCAGCTCCTTGACGTAGGCCCCCACCCGCTCCCAGACCGTCGGAGGCGTCGCCCCATCCCCGTAGATCAATGCATAGCCCATCTGCTCCAAGAGATCGGCCGCCAAGCTCTCGAAAAGCTCCACCTGACGGTCGGTGAGCGTCGTCTTCCAGCGCGTGGCGCGGCTGGGGTCGGGGCGCTGGCCAATCATCGTGTGCTGGCTGGCGGTATAGCCCGGCGGCCGAAAACCGTCGGCCTGCAGCATGCTCGCTTCGTACGCCAGTCCCAGCTTCTCACAGAGCTGTCGCACCGTCTCCTCAGGTTCAGATACCAACTCCTCGTACATCACGCGCACGATCTGATCCGCAGGCAGGGTTGACTCCAACGCCAACCCCTCCCGGACGTTGGCCTCCCACCAGGGAGCAGCCTTGATCACCGTGTTCGGCCCCCAATCCAGCGGCAGAATGGAGTTAGCCACCGCCCGACCATCCCTGATGATGTGCACGATCCTGGCCTGCGGGAAGAGCTCCAGCAGGAGGTGAGCGTAGTTGATGTTCTCCGGGGTGTGATCGATCCACGTACTGCCTGCCAGGCCGCGGTCGTCCCAGGCAGAACGCCCGTACGCTTCAACCAGCCAGGTCAGAAGGTCGACGTAGGAGCTGTCCGGCGCTTGGCTTGGGTCGATCTCCAGGTTCCACAGCTTGAAGCGCCAGTGCATGCGAATGAAGCGCAGCGCTTCCTCCAGGTCAATGCTGCCGTCCTCTCTCCGGCAGGTGCGAAGCACGCTGACCTTGAAATGCGATTCCGGTGGGCAGACACAGTCACTGTGCGCCCCGAGAATCGCACCCAACAGCGTCGTGCCACTCCGACTGCACCCGCCGATGAATATCTGCCGCTCAATCTGCTGCATGCGCCGA
Source organism: uncultured Anaerolineales bacterium (assembly GCA_964421785.1). Lineage (GTDB taxonomy): Bacteria > Chloroflexota > Anaerolineae > B4-G1 > B4-G1 > SKLM01. Next base: position 12,916 of record CAYQZG010000016.1, on the reverse strand, counting down.
TCTCCACGCCTATCGCAACGGATCCGCCAGGAGCACGAGAGAACTCCTCAACAATCCGGCTGCTCAGTATTTCTGCAAGCAGCCGACTGTACAATTGTATGCAAGGCCCCTGGCGTGTCAAGCCAGAAGCTGCGCCTCTCAACCAGGCAATCAAGGGGTAAACACGCCTAGTGCCGGAAGTGGCGCACGCCCGTCAGGCACATCGCTAGCCCCAGCCGGTCGGCGGCCTCGATCACCTCCCCATCGCGCACGGAACCGCCGGGCTGGACCAAGGCGGTCACCCCTGCCTGGGCCGCCACCTGCACGCCGTCTGGGAAGGGGAAGAAAGCATCTGATGCCATCACGGCGCCATTGGCGCGCGCACCTGCCTTTGCCACCGCCAATCGCACCGCGTCGACGCGGCTGGGCAAGCCTCCTCCAATACCGACCGCCGCCTGTCCGCGGGCGAGCAGAATGGCGTTCGACTTGACGTGAGTCACCGCTTGCCAGGCAAACTGCAGGGCCGCCATCTCCCCGTCACTTGGCTCGCGATCGGTGACGATTCGCCAGTCGGCTTGATCGCCCGGGTCGCGCTCCTGCACCAGCACACCGCCGCGCACGCTCCGCAGCTCGACCACGTCGTCCACGTCCGAGGCCATCCTCAACAGCCGGCAGTCGTCACGCCCCCCGGCCTCATGCGTCCTGAGCACCTGCCGTGCCCCTGCGGTGAAGGCCGGCGCAGCGATGCCCTCCACGAACAGGTCGCCTAACGCCTCCGCAGCAGCCCGGTCGAAGGGACGATTCACGGCCACGACGCTCCCGAAAGCGGAGACGGGATCGCCCGCCAGCGCCAACGGGAACGCATTGGCTGGCGTGTCGGCAGAGGCGATGCCGCAGGGGCTAAGATGCTTGACAATGACCACCGCAGGCCGCCGGAAGGCCGCGACTGCCCGCCAGGCCGCATCCAGGTCCAGCAGGTTGTTATAGGAGAGCGGTTTACCCTGAAGCAACTCACCACCCAACGGCCCTGGCGTAAGTCGCTTTGCTTCCTCGGGCCGCCGCGCTTTGTCGGCTTCGCGCGCTGGAGAACCAGGTTGGACGTATAAAGCCGCTCGCTGATGCGGGTTCTCGCCATAGCGCAGGCCGCTTTGCTTCCTTGGATCGGCCCATTTGTTCAAGCTCAGCACGAGCCTGTCGGGCAGGAGAGCCCGTTCACCGCTCAGATAGCGCCGGGTGGCCCAGCGCCCTATGGCGCCATCGTAGGCGGCCGTGCGGGCGAATGCCTTGACCGCCAGACGCCGCCGCGTCCCCAGGAGAATCTCCCCGTGGACCTTGATCTCGTCCAGCACCAGAGCGTAGTCGCCGGGATCGCAGACGACCGCCACGTGAGCAAAGGACTTCGCCGCCGCCCGCAGCAGCGCCACGCCGCCGATGTCGATCTGCTCAATCACGTCCTCATCGGCCGCATCGGGATCAGACGCCGCAGCCTCGAAAGGATAGAGGTTCACCACAACCAGATCGATCTCGCCCCAGCCGTGGCTCTCGATTTCGCCCCGGTCGGCCGGGGTGCGGCGGGAGAGAACGCCGCCGTGGATGGCGGGGTGCAATGTCTTCACCCGCCCGCCCAGAATCTCCGGGCAGCCGGTCACCTCGCTGACCGGGACCGCCTCGATGCCCACGTCGCGCAGTGCGCGAGCTGTCCCACCGCTGGCGATCAACTCAACCCCGCACCGAGATAGAGACCGAGCAAAGGGCACCACGCCCGATTTGTCGTAGACGCTGATAAGCGCTCGTTTGATCGTCATCACGCCTCCAATCCTGAGTAGCGCCGTCGCTCCGCGAGCTCCGCTTCCACGTCGGCCGGCTCCAGGTCCCGCCATGCCAACAACACAAGCAGATGATAGACCAGATCGCCTATCTCCGAGACCACCCGCTCGTCGCCCTCTCCCTTGGCAGCGAGCACGACCTCCATGGCCTCCTCGCCTACCTTCTTCAGGATCTCATCCTCGCCGGCGTCGAAGAGCTCGGCGGTGTAGGAGCCTGTCGGCCGTCGTGCTTTCCGGTCGAGAATGACGCTGAAGAGCTCATCCAGGATGCCGCCGTCTACCTCGGCGGACGCATCGACGGGCCGACCGCCCTCCGCCCGTCGCTCCCCGTCCCCATGGCGCCATCTGCCGTCCAGCTTGTCCGCGGAACTGGCCGAAACAGGGTCCAGGCACCGATAGAAGCAGCTTCGCTGGCCGGTGTGGCATGCCGGCCCCTCGGGCTCAACCTTCAAGAGCAACGTGTCGCCATCGCAATCGATCCGCATCTCGCGCACGTTCATAACGTTGCCCGATGTCTCCCCCTTGTGCCACAGCGTCGCTCGGCTGCGGCTCCAGAAATGCGCCTGACCGGTCTCCCGGGTAAGATGGAGAGCTTCTTGGTTCATCCAGGCCACCATCAGTACCTCACCGGTCCGCGCATCCTGCAGCACCGCCGGCACCAGTCCCCGGCTATCAAACACGACCTGACCACTCACGATTGACCTATCCCCTTTCGCGCAGTTTCGCGCACAATCACCTGCTCGCTTGCCAGCGCTCACCTTCAACTGATCCGTCGTGGAATCGCTCTGTCAGCGCTCTTGTGGCGCACGGCCTCTATTTGGCCGCCGACCGGCTCCAGACGGACGAAACTCGGGCTCTCGTAGGTTTAGGGCATCCTCGAGCGTCAGACACCCTTCGTACAGCGCTCTCCCGATGATCACGCCGCTCAAGTTCGCTTCGTAGGCCAGCCGCACGTCATCCAGGCTGACCACGCCGCCGGAGGCGATGACGTTCAGGCCGGTCACGTCCGCCAGGCGCACGGTGGCCTCCACATTCAACCCGCGCCCCATCCCGTCGCGGGCCACATCGGTGAAGACGAGCCAGCGGATCCCCCTATCCGCCCACCGCCGCGCCAGGTCCAGCGCCGCGATCTCGCCGCCCCGCTGCCAGCCGTGCGTCCGCACCTGGCCGTCCCGCGCGTCGATCCCCACGGCGACGCGCTGCGCTCCAAAGGCGCCCAACGCCGCCTCGACCAGCGCTGGATCGCGCACCGCCGCCGTGCCGAACACCACGCGGTTCACGCCCAGATCCAGCGCCCGTCGGACGGAGGCCAGATCCCGCAGGCCGCCGCCGAACTGGATCTGCAGCCCGTTTGCCAGGCTCAGGATGCGTTCCAGCGCGCTGAGGTTCTCCCGACCGCGCTCGCCAAGAGCGCCATCCAGATTGACGACGTGCACCCACTCGGCGCCGGCCTCCTGCCAGCGGCGGGCGACGCGCAGCGGGTCGCTTCCATACGCCGTCTCCCGATCGGGATCGCCCTGCATCAACCGCACGACACGCCCCCGCCGCAAATCAATGGCCGGGTAGACCATCCATCGCTCTCGTCGCTTTGCTTCCTCGGTATGTGTCATTCTCTCTATCCTCCCACCTGCAAGAGGTGAGCTGGGCTGCGCCAGCTTGTCGCACGCTGGGCACGCCGGCCTACCAGTTCGTGCGCACCTTCACGCCGCGGCGATGCAGATGCTGCTTCAGCTCGCGGATCGTGTATTCCTTGTAGTGGAGCACAGAGGCCACCAGAGCCGCGTCGGCGTGCCCCTCGGTGAGCACCTCGTAGAGATGCTCCGGCCTCCCTCCCCCGCCGGACGCTATCACGGGTATACCGACGGCGTCGGCGATGGAGCGCGTCAGGTTGATCTCGTAGCCCTCCCGGGTGCCATCGGCATCGATTGAGTTGACCACGATCTCCCCGGCGCCCAGCCGCTCTCCCCGCCGGGCCCACGCAACGGCGTCCATACCCATCGGCGTGCGCCCGCCGCGGATCACAATCTCGTAGCCCGACGGGATCTCTCGCCTGGGGGGAACAGCTCGCACGTCCATCGAGAGCACCACGCACTGGGCGCCAAACGCGCGGGAGGCCTCGGCGATCAGCTGTGGGCGCTTTACGGCGGCGGTGTTCACGTTGACCTTCTCTGCACCGGCCAGCAAGACCTTGCCGCAGTCGTCAACCGATCGCAAGCCGCCCCCCACCGAAAAGGGGATGAAGATCTGGGCTGCAACCTGGCTGACCACGTCCAACATGATGTCTCGGTTGTCGCTGGAGGCGGTGATGTCGTAGAGGACAAGCTCGTCTATGCCGCCCTCATAGTACCCTCGCGCCACCGGGATGGGATCGCCGATGTCCTTCGTCTCCACGAACTTCACGCTCTTGGCCAGCTTCCCATCGCGGACGTCGAGGCAAGCGATGATCCGTTTACTCAGCATCAGGCTCTCCTATTGCGCGGTCTCGGTCAAGGTACCCAACGCCGTCCCACACAGAGAAGTTCCGCAGCAAGTTCAGCCCAACCCGCCCGCTCTTCTCCGGATGGAACTGGGTGGCGAGCAGGTTCTTGTGGCCGATGACGGCCGGAAACGTGACCCCATACTCGCAGGTGGCGAAGACGCGCGACGCTCGGCTGGGAAGAGGATAGTACGAGTGGACGAAATAGAACTCGTCGCCCTCTCGGACGTCCTTGAGCACGTCGTGTGGCTGTGTGACGTGCACCTCATTCCATCCCATATGCGGCACTTTCAGGGACCTGTCGGCGAGGTCGAAGCGGGGACAGCGCCCCGGTATCAGGTCCAGACAAGGCGTGTCGCCCTCCTCGGAGTGGGAGAGGACGATCTGCGCCCCCAGGCAGATGCCCAGGATGGGCGTGCCTCGCCGGAAGGCCTCCCGCAGCGCGACGTCCAGCCCTCTCTCCTCCAGCGTCTCCATGGCCGCCCTCGCGTGGCCCACGCCGGGGAAGATGATGCGATTACGGGTGGGCACCACGGGTGGGCGCTGCCGTCGGGACGACGGCGCTCCTGTTCCACCCAACGCGTCCCCGGTGGAGACGATGCGGCACGGTATGTCCAGGTAGTCCAGCGCTCGTCTGACCGACGTCAGATTCCCGGCGTCATAATCCACGATCTGAATCATGTCACAGCATCCCCTTCGTCGACGGTATCGTCCCCCCTCTCCGCGGATCCAGGCGGGTCGCCCCATCCAACGCCCGGCCCAATGCCTTGAACAGGGCCTCCGATTTATGGTGATCATCGCGACCGTAGAGCACCCGGGCGTGCACGTTGGCGCGCGCCGCGCTGGCGAAAGACTCAAACACGTGAGGGATCAGGGTCACCGGCAAGCCCCCCACCCTCGCGCCGCTCCAACACATCTCGGTCACCGCATAGGGCCGACCCGAGAGATCGACAGCGACGAAGGCCAGGCTCTCATCCATGGGCACGTAGGCGGTGCCGATGCGCACCAGCCCCGCCCGGTCGGCGAGCGCCCGGTCGAAGGCCTGCCCCAGCGCGAGGGCGACGTCCTCCACGGTGTGATGTGGATCGACGTGCAGGTCACCCTCGGCTCGGATCTGCAGATCGAAGAGGCCATGGACAGCGACGTGGGCCAGCATGTGATCGAGGAAGCCGACGCCGGTCGCTATCTGATGCTGGCCGGAGCCATCCAGCATCAAGGCCACGGACACGTCGGTCTCCCTCGTCTTGCGCTCCACCCTCGTCTGGCGTTGCCGTCGGGACGACGGCGCTCCAGAAGACAGCGCTCCAGAAGACGGTGCTCCAGAAGACAGCGCTCCAGAAGACGGTGCTCCAGAAGACAGCGCTCCAGAAG
>CAYQZG010000016.1:3244-7164 GCA_964421785.1 uncultured Anaerolineales bacterium | reverse complement strand
GCTCCAGAAGACAGCGCTCCAGAAGACGGTGCTCCAGAAGACAGCGCTCCAGAAGACGGCGCTCCGGACGACGGCGCTCCAGAAGACGGCGCTCCAGCTGCCTCCACCTTGACCACCTGCTCATCCGTCATACGTCACCTCCGTTTCTATGGCACCATCGCCTGGAGGGCCTCCAGCAGCACATCGTTCTGCTCCGGCCGGCCCACGCTGATGCGTATGTAGTTCGCCATCGCGGGGTCGGAAAACCCGCGAATCAGGATACCCCGATCGCGCAGCCGGTCGACCACTGTCTGAGCATCGCGACCGATGATGCCGCCGGAGCTAATGATGCCGCTGGAGCTAATGATGCCGCTGGAGCTAATGACCCGGCAGAGGATGAAGTTGGCCTCGCTTGGAAGCGGCTGGAGCCAAGGTATACCGCTCATGGCCTCTCTCAACCGCTCTCGCTCCTCGACCAGCCGGGCGACGTTGGCCCGCACGGCGTCCAGATCGTCAAACGTCGCCAGGGCCGCCATCACGGCGGCGGCGTTGACGTTGTACGGCGAGCGAATGCGCTCCACATAGTGTGCCAGGCGGGGTGCCAGTAGAGCGTAGCCCAGCCGCAGCCCGGCCATCCCGGCCCACTTGCTGAAGGTCCGCAGGATGACCAGATTCTCGTGATCGGGCAACAGATCCAGAGCGCTCTCTCCTCCGAACTCGATGTACGCCTCGTCGACGACCACCATCAGAGGCAGCCGGAGCAACCGCTCGATCAGCTCAAGAGGGATGGCCTGCCCGCTGGGATTCCCCGGCGAGGCGACGAACAAGATGCGAGCCTCACCATCACCCTCGACGTGGCGCTCGATAGCCGCTACGTCGAGGGAAAGATCGTCATGGCGCGGGACGGCCAGCACACGACAGCGGTTCACCCGAGCGTAGAAGCGGTACATGCTGAAGGTCGGCGGAGAGATCACGATCGCCTCACCGGGCTCGACGAAGAGACGGATCAGAAGATCGATCATCTCGTCGGCTCCGTTGCTCAAGACCACCCATTCGGCCATGAGCGAAGCGACCGCAGGGCAGGCTTGGTTCGACGCCGCATAACGCGCCACCGCCTCCTTCAACAACTCATAATCGGGGTGAAAGTGATATTCGTCGAAATCGGCCAAAGCCCGAGCCACGCGAGGCGACGGCCCAAAAGGGTTCTCGTTGGCGACCAGGCGGATCAAAGCATCCTTATCCACACCAGCCCGGTCAGCAGCAGCCTCTAGGTCCGGGGGCTGGTACGGCTCAAGTGTCTGCAAGTACGGATGCCTCGGTTCTGTTATCGACATTGACCTTCACCTCCAATAGTAGCGCAGATTCATCCTATGCATCGCCGTCGTCCCAACAGCGTCCCTGCCGCGCGGCCGCCGCAGCTGCGTGCGCCGTCAATGATTCAGCACTGGCGATGCGGCCCGCCGCCGAACAAAGCCTGCCGGCCGTCTCGCCATCGAGCGCGACGACGCTGGTGATCTTGATGAAGTCCAGCACGTTCACTGGCGAGGCAAAGCGAGCCGTGCCTCCGGTGGGCATGATGTGGCTCGGACCGGCCACGTAGTCGCCCAGCACCTCGCAGGAGTGTTCGCCCAGGAAGAGCCCTCCGGCGTTATGGATGCGCCCAGCCCACACGTCAGGCTCGCGCACCGATAGACAGAGGTGCTCCGGAGCGAACGCATCCGCCAGCCGGACGGCGCTGGCGAGATCGGGCGTGATCACAACGCCGCCCTGTCCGGTCAGCGAGGCCTCAATGACGTCCGCACGATCCAGAGACGCCGTCTGCCCCGCCACCGCGGCCTGCACGGCCTCAGCCAGTCGACGCGACGGCGTCAGCAGGATCGCCGTCGCCAACACGTCGTGCTCGGCCTGCGCCAGCAGATCTGCGGCCACCCAGCCGGGATCTGCCGAGTCATCGGCCACGATCACCGTCTCAGTCGGCCCGTAGAGGCCGTCCAAACCCACGTGACCGTAGACGTGTCGCTTGGCCAGCGTCGTGAACAGGCCGCCGGCGCCCACGATCTTGTCGACGCAGGGCACAGACGCCGTGCCATAGGCCATGGCGCCGATGGCCTGTGCGCCGCCCAGCCGAAAAACCCGATCGACAGCGGCGATCTGAGCGGCAGCGAGGGTGACAGGGGGGACACGCCCGGACGCGTCGGGCGGCGTGCAGACGATCACCTCGCCAACGCCGGCCACGCGGGCAGGAATGGCGCTCATCAGAAGCGACGACGGCAGCGGCGCGGTCCCCCCCGGCACGTAGACCCCGACCCGGGCCAGGGGCATCACGCGTTGACCCAGCCTCCCCCCCATGTCCTCGCTCTCCCAGGAGGGCACGGGCTGTCGAGCGTGAAAACCCTCGATCCTCTCGGCGGCCAGCTCCAGCGCCTCAGAGAGATCGGCCGGGAGGCCGGCATGGGCAGCCTCCCACGTGGAGGCCGGCACCTCGAACTCCGAGAGCGTCACACCGTCGACGCGAGAGGTCCAGTGACGTAGCGCCGCATCACCGCGCCGTTGGACGTCATCCAAGATCTCGGCCGTCGCTTCCTCCGGCGTAAGATCCCGATCGAAGACCCGTCGAATGCCCGATCGCACCGCTTCCGGCACCTCGTCGGGGACCAGCAGATCCCGTCGGCGGAGCACCGTGCGCCGTGCCTCATCCAGATCCTCATAGATCCTCAACATCATCCCCTCCATTCGGCAAGCGGCCCGCGGACGGGCTTAGCGACTCCATCATAGCCCGACAGCGATCGGGCTCCTCCTCGAAGATATAGGCCACCGGCGTGACGACCACGCCGCTGCCGCCGATGGAGCGGAGCTCGGCGACGGCCTCAAACAGAGCATCGCGGCGCACCACGATGTGGACGGCGAACCAGCCCCTGTCGCCACCACGCGCCACCACGGGCGACACGGTGGGGCCCTGCAGCCCACCCAGCGTCTTCTGCTCGAACATCCGGGCGGCGATCGCTTGCGGCGATTCGCCGCGCATATTGGCGAAGACGGCCAGGTGCTCCTCGGCCCGCATAGTCGCCTCGATATACTCGAGCAACAGCCGAGCCACCTCCAGCACCTCCGAACGGGCGCGAAGCGCCGCTCGATTGGCGATCAACACCGCCTGAGAACGCATCACGACGCCGTCCTCGAGAGGACACAGTCGATTGTCGCGGAGCGTCTGCCCCGTCGACACCAGGTCGCAGATGACGTCCGCGTACCCGATGGTGGGGGCGACCTCCAACGCCCCCTCGGCGTCGACCAGGTCGAAGGGTGCGACGCCGTGGCGCTCCAGGAAATCACCGGTCAGCCTCGGGAACTTGGTCGCTACACGCAGCGCTCGATCCAGCGCCAGCGTGTGTGCCCCCAGATCGGCCATCGTCTCCACCGACGCCCAATCCTCCGGGACGGCCAGACAGAGCCGGCAGCGGCCAAAGCCCAGCGCGTCGTGGAGCACCAGCACGCGACCGTTGTCGCCACGGCGCTCGGCGACCAGATCCATACCGGTGATGCCGAAATCGACACTGCCGTCCCGTACACCGACCACGATGTCGCCCGGCCGCTGAAAGAGGACCGTCAGCGAGGGCAGGGCCGAAATACCGGCGGCGTAGCGCCGCGGATGGCTCTTCCTAACCCTCAATCCACAGTCGGCCAGCAGTTCGAGGGCAGCCTCCCCTAGTCGCCCCTTACTCGGCAGCGAAAGGCGGATATCGTCACGTCGACTCATGTGGTACTCCTTGGACTCCTCTACGAAGAACGGGCGAGCATCAGACCCCTAGAAAAAGAAAAACCCTCACCGGAACGACCGGGAGGGCTGGGCAAGCGAAATCGCTGGCAGGTAGGTCAGGTATGACCTCCCGGATGGGACGGTAAGAGCTGATGATGAGCGTGGTGGATGCCGCTAAAGCTAATGA
>CAYQZG010000016.1:0-3144 GCA_964421785.1 uncultured Anaerolineales bacterium | reverse complement strand
AAGCTAATGACGCCGCTGAAGCTAATGACGCCGCTGAAGTCGTGCAATGTCATAGTGAGGCTATGATAGCACCAAGCCACGGGAAGTCAAGTCGGCAGGCACGCGTTCATGGCTCGCACGCCGCGCGTTATGACGCAATCTGTCGAAAATGTGGTAAAATATTAGCGAAGCACAAAGGGAAATACCATGCGACCGAGAGGCGCATAGGCTTGAACGTTTAGTCTCAGGAGGATAAGGATGTTCTTGACGTGGAATCCAACCTACTGGCTCTTTGCCGCACCCGCGCTGATCCTGGCTCTGATTGCCCAATGGTGGGTACGGCATTCGTATCAGAAGTACCTGGAGGTGCGTAACGGCGCCGGCGTGACCGGCCTGGAGGCCGCCCAGATACTGATGCGCCGCATCGGACTGCGGCTCAACATCGAGAAAGCCGGGGGGACGCTCTCAGATCACTACGATCCGCGCAGCAAGGTGCTGCGCCTGTCGGAGGGCGTCGCGAGCCGGCCCTCCGTCGCCTCGCTGGCCATCGTGGCGCACGAGCTTGGGCATGCCGAGCAGGACGCTCAAGCGTATACACCGATGCGCATACGTTCCGGGCTGGTGCCCGTGGTCAACTTCACATCGTGGCTGGGGCCGATCCTCTTCATGCTCGGATGGTGGCTCAGCCTGCAACCCATCGCCTGGTTGGGCGTGATCGCCTTCGGCGCGGCGGCTCTCTTCGCCCTGGTGACGCTGCCCGTGGAGATCAACGCCAGCCAGCGCGGTCTCCGTCTACTGGAACAGAGCGGTATCTTGACCAGCCAGGCCGAGAAGAAGAAGGCCCGGCGCGTGCTGACGGCCGCCGCGCTGACCTACGTCGCCGCGCTGGCCCAGGCGGTCTCGACGCTGCTCTACTACGTCTTCCTGCTCGGCGGAGGAGGACGCCGCCGCGACTAGCTCAAGACGCTTTATTGGGTCAACGGAAGGAGGATGAAGGCCTATGTCAGGCAGACAATCACCGCTCGCGACGTGCCATTACTGCGGGAACACCTACAATAGCAGGGGGATGTACCACCACCTGAGGGCGTGCGACGCACGCGAAGCGGCGATCGCGGAGGCCAACGCCCAGGACGCTCCTAAGACGAAGATCTTCCATCTGGTCGTCAAGGGAAGCCGGTTTCACTGGCTGCACGTGGAGGTCTCGGCCGAGGCCACATTGCACGACCTCGATCAGTTTCTCCGAGACATCTGGGTGGAATGCTGCGGACACATGAGCCAGTTCGTCATCGACGAGGTCCATTACACCACGTTCGAAGACCCCTGGTGGTTGCCAGAGGATCGCGGTCTGGACGTCAAGCTGGGCGAGATGCTCTATCCCAAACTGGAGTTCTCTTACGAGTACGACTTCGGGAGCACGACGTACCTCGATCTGCGCGTCGCCTCGGAGCGCGAAGGCGTGCTGCCGGGAGATGACGCTGTCCACGTGATGGCGCGCAACCAGCTGCCTGACTATCGGTGCGAGGTGTGCGGGGAGCCGGCCACCTTGATATGTGTCTTCTGCAATTACACCCTCCTCTGCGACGAGTGTCGCTATGAGCACGAGTGTGGCGAGGAAGGTCTCATGCCCGTCGTGAACTCGCCGCGGATGGGCGTCTGCGGCTACACGGGGGACGCTTGGTAGATAGGTAGGCATTGGAATTGGAGGTCAAAGCCCATGGATAAAGAGCAACGTACACTGCCCCAACCACGCACCGAAGGTCCGATGTCCTTGGAGGCCGCCATCGCGCAGCGTCGCTCCGTGCGGCGCTATGGCCCGGCGAGCCTGACGCTGAAGGAGATCGGCCAGCTTCTCTGGTCGGCCCAGGGGATCACGGGAAGGAGGTCGAACAGGCGCGCCGCCCCGTCCGCCGGCGGACGCCACCCGCTGGTCTTCTACGTCTGCCGCGACGACGGCGTCTGGCGCTACTACCCGCAGGGACACATCATGAGGCAGCACATGGAGCGGGACGTGCGCGAGGAGCTGGCCGAGGCGGCCTGGCGGCAGGACTTCATCGGCGAGGCGCCCTGCGTCTTCGCCGTCAGCGCCATCTATGAGCGCACCATGGATCGGTACGACGAGCGCGGGAAGAGACGCTACGTTCCCATGGACGTCGGCCACGCCACCGAGAACCTGAACCTGCAGGCGGTAGCGCTGGGGCTGGGAAGCGTCTCTGTCGGCGCCTTCGACGACGACGCCGTCAAAACCGTGTTGGCTCTCCCCGACGAGGAGGAGCCGATGTACATCATCCCGGTCGGGCACTCCCGGGAGCGGTAACGCTGTTGCCCAAGTCCAACGCCCTACGGGTGTTCACGCCGGATCCGTGACCCGCATCTCGAACGCGAAACCCCCTGATCGCGGATCCGGCCCAAGCCTGCGGAAAGCACCGGTTTGAGCGTGGCGGGGCACAGAGCTAAACAGCTGCCGATGGGCCAAGCTGACCAGAAGGTCATTCCAGGCCGTTATCAGGTCTACCCCCGCACGCTCTGTTTCATCACTCATGGCGACGACGTGCTCTTGCTCCGCGGCGCGTCCGACAAGCGCATCTGGCCCGACCAGTACAACGGCGTCGGCGGACACGTGAAAGCCGATGAGAATGTGCGCACCGCCGCCCTGCGCGAGATCCGCGAGGAGACCGGCCTGGCGGTCGACGACCTGCGCCTGCGCGGCGTGATCAACGTGCCGACGGACGTGCAGCGCACGGGCGTGCTGCTCTTCGTCTTCACCGCCCGGGCAAGGGGCCGGAACGTCCGCGGGTCGGAGGAAGGGCAGCCGGAGTGGATACCCCGCGACGAGGTGTACGAGCTCAACCTGGTCGAGGATCTGCCGATCCTCCTGCCGAGGGTGCTATCGATGGATCGGAATGCCCCGCCCTTCTTCGCACGCTACGCCTACGATGAGAACGACGAGCTCGTGATCTATCCTTCCCGAAAGCTACCATAGTTAGTCCTCGCCAAAAGTCGAGTCGCCCGGCGCACGTCTGACGCACCGGGTGGCTGTTCCTCCAGCTTTCGGGAAGGTCATCAATCACAATACCTACTTAGAGGGAAGGACCAGGTTACGCTTTTTCGTGACCGAGTCGTATTCGAGTCGTAACCGACTTCGAGCGAGCCACCCCAAGACGTAAA
>CAYQZG010000015.1:23500-45656 GCA_964421785.1 uncultured Anaerolineales bacterium | reverse complement strand
GACAAGCTAATTCCTACATGGTATAATCATCACACCTTTAAGTCAACGCCGCCTCGCATCGTAGCACCACCACCGCTCCTTAACAAAACAATAACGCCACACACAAACCCCTCTCCCTCCTCCCTCTTCCCTCCTCCATCGTCCGCCGTCCAGCCGAGGTATGTTTGTTTCTCAGAAAAAAAGCTGCCGCCCATGTCCGCCGCCGTCGCCCATGACGTCCCACGCCGCCCCTGGGATTGGCCTTCTGGTGGGCATGGCGCCCCAAGAACAGCCCCTTTTCACCCCCCTTACCCCACCGCACCCCCAGACCCTCCAAAACAAACATACCCACGCTCGATCAACCACGACCGACCTCACCACAAGAGGGAACGGCACCTGCGACACGATCCCGGCATAACCCGGCGCAAGGACGTCCGTGCATGGGTAGCTCCCCGCAATTGTGTTGGCCATGGTATAATGACCGAAGACAGCCGCGAGTCGTGGAAGGAGCATACACCTTGTATCTTAGGAGCAAGGTAGAATCGGGGAGTAGGGGCACGGCAGACCGCAAAACCTATGGTCCTATGAGACCGTCTTTGAGCGAGGTCGTCGTGTCCTTTACCTCAAGGGTCCTGGTGAGTAGCGATGAGGACGTACCCTGATGTCGGCGGAGACCGGAGGAAGACACTGCTATGACAGCTCGGGCTAGTGCCCGTTCCATCAGCCGACCCGTTCGAGAGCAGCTGCGGCGGAGCCCGTCATCGGCTCTTCATGTCCTGGCTGTTTTTGAGCGCGCTTGTGACCTGGTGGCCTGTGGTGGGCCGAACCACAGGCCCGTCATGGCACTGGTGACGCCGGAGATCGGCAATGGCCCGCTGAACATCGTGGTCGATGGGAGCGGCTGGAATCTCACCAGCATCAGGCCAGGCGCGCGCGCTCAGACAGACGGAGAGCGGCTGCAGGTTGGGGGCCTGGAGATCGATGTGAGCAGCGCTGCGGTGTGGGAGCCGCAGCCGGACTGGCCCAGCCTGCGCATGCATCAGGGTGCTATCGAGATGCGACTAACCGCGCTGCGCGATTTTTGCCTGGCGTACGCTCGGGCCGGCAGCCTCCTCGCCCTGCTGCACGAGGGCTCGGGCGGGCATTCGCCGCGGAGGGCCGTTCTCGCTGCGGCTAGGTCAGGCTTGGATGCCCTGGCGGTGGGGTGGGCCGGCGATATGGCCCGTTTACGGGAGGGAGCTGCTCAACTGGCTGGCCTGGGGGGCGGTCTGACGCCCGGCGGCGACGATTTTCTCTGTGGAGCCATGCTGTGGGCCTGGCTTGCCCATTCCACACCCATTTCCTTCTGCCGTACCATTGTTGAGAGCGCTGCCCCGCGGACAACGACGCTGTCGGCTGCTTTTCTGTGGGCCGCTGCCCAAGGCGAGTGTCATGTCGCCTGGCACGTCCTTCTCGAGGCACTTGCTCGAGGAGATGACGTCGGGGTCGCCCGAGCGGCGGAGGATGTGCTGGCCCACGGCGCCACCTCCGGCGCCGACGCACTGGCGGGCTTCGTGTGGGCCGGGATGCGCATCGGCCAGCAGAGGCCGATGCGCAACGTGATTGCTCTATTCACAATTCATCATTCACCGTTCCCGCCAAGGCCATATAGATCTTCTCGGCCGAGAGCGGCAGATCATTGAACCGGATGCCCAGCGCGTCGTTGATGGCGTTGGCGATGGCCGGCGCGGTCTGGACCATCACGTGCTCCCCCACGCCCCGTGCGCCCCACGGCCCGTCCTCCAGCGGTGTCTCCACGTAGTCGCCGTGGATCTCCCGGGGCACGTCGGCCGCATTCAGGATGCGGTAGTCGAGCAAGTTGGGGTTGAGAGGTTGGCCCTGCTCATCGAACTGGAGGCCCTCGAAAGCCGAACTCATACCGTGCACCGCGCCGCCCTCGATCTGAGTCATGACCAAGTCGGGGTTGATCGCTTTGCCCACGTCGTAAGCGCTGGCGATCTTGAGCACATTCACTTGACCGGTCTCTGTGTCGACCTCCAGATCGACCGCCTGGGCGCCGACGGTGTAGTGCACCACCGCCCGTGTCCCCTGTCCGGTCTCCGGATCGAGGTTGGTGACGTAAGTCGGCATAAATGCGCCTTGCCCCACGATGGGACCGCCCTTCCAGCCCTCGAAGTCCGCGTTGGGTAGGCCGTAGACGACCATCCCTTCCAGCGGCTGTTCCCGCTCGGACTTGTAGGAGATGACAGTCCCATCCCGGATGTCGAGATCATCGGGTTCCTCGTCCCAGTGCTTGGCCACCACCTCCAGGATCTGGCGGCGGGCGTCCTCGGCGGCCGCCTTGACGGCGTTGCCCATCGACCAGGTAATGCGGCTGGCCACTGTCTGCCACTCGTAGGGGCTGTACATGGTGTCCACCGGCGCTGAGACGCGTACCCACTCATAGGGTATCCCCAGCGCCTGGGCCGCCATCTGCGCGGCGACGGTGAAGGCGCCCTGGCCCAGCTCCTGCGCACCGATCTCCACGTTGACCGTCGCATCCTCGTTAAAGCGTACCACGGCCGAGCTGCCTGGGTTGGGAGGCATAGCCGGTGCTTTCCACATGATGGCGATGCCCTTGCCGCGCTTTTTGTGCGGCGCGGAGGGGGCCTCTCTGTGGTCCCAGTCTATCGCCTCGGTCACCTTATCGATGCAAGCTACCAGATCGATGGCCGGCATCTCCATCCCGGTCAGGATGGTATCGCCGGTGCTGACGCAGTTGCGGCGGCGGAACTCGGCCGGGTCCATCCCGATCTCATCGGCCAGCCGATCCATAATCTGCTCGATGCCCCAGTGAATCTCCGGCATGCCGAAGCCGCGCATGGCGCTGCCGATGGGCAGGTTGGTGTAGACGCAGTAGGAATCCCCCTTGACGTTGGGGATGTCGTAAGGGCCGGTGCAGGAGTACCCTGCGGCGCGGGCGATGTTGACGCCGTAGTCGTTGTAGGCGCCCCCGCCGAAATGGTATGCCGTCTCCATCGCCAGCAGATTGCCCTCAGCGTCGCATCCGATCTTCGTCTGCGCCACCAGGGCTTGCCGCACCGTGGTTCCGATGAACTCCTCCTCGCGCGTCATGCGTAGCTTAACCGGGTGCCCCTGGACTGCCCTGGCCATGGCTACGGCATAGACCTCCATGGAGACGCCGGCCTTACCGCCGAACCCGCCCCCAACGTAGGGAGAGACCACGCGAAGACTGCCGTGCGGAATGCCCAGGCTCTGTGCGATCAGATCGCGCTGGGCGAAGGGCGACTGGGAGCTGGTCCACAGGGTGACCTCACCGCCTGGCTCCCACAGCGCCACCGCCGCGTGGGGCTCAATGGGCACGTGCTGGATGTTTGGCAGACGGAAGGTGCTCTCCACGATGGCGGTGCAGTCGGACCATGCCGACTCGACGTCGCCCTTGCGCAGCTTGAAGTGCTCGGAGATGTTGGTCCCCGGCTTGGGGAAGATGAAGTTGGCGACTTGGTAGTCGCCCAGGTCAGGGTGGAGCAAGGAGGCATCCGGCTGTGCTGCCTCCAGGGGGTCGAAGACCGCTGGCAGCTCCTCGTACTCCACCTCGACCAAGTGAGCGGCCTCCGCCGCTGCGCTTACAGCGATCTCCTCGCTGGTGGCGATGACGCCGGCCACCGGATCGCCCACGTACCGCACGCGGTCGCCGGCGAAGATGGGGCGGTCGACCAGGTAGAGCCCGATGCGCGACGGGACATCCTCGCCGGTCACCACAGCCTTGACGCCGGGCATCTCCAGGGCTTTGCTGACGTCGATACGCTTGATCCTGGCGTGGGCGTGAGGGCTGCGGACGAGGCGCCCATGGTACAGGCCGGGTCCGAACTGCAAGTCATCGACAAAGAGGGCGGACCCGGTGACTTTGTCGTAGGCGTCGATGCGCGGAACGTCCTTGCCAACGGGGTTGGTTGTCAGGTCGTTCATCGCTCACACCTCCTTTTCCGGCTGTTCACACAACTCTGCAGTTGCCTGGGTAGCGGCTGTTTGCACAGCTTGGATGATGCGCAGGTAGCCCGTGCAGCGGCACAGGTTGCCGACCAGGGCTGCTCGTATCTCCTCGTCGGTCGGGTTGGCGCCGCTTCGCTTACAGCGCTCCAGCAGGGCATAGGCCGAGATTAGCATACCCGGCGTGCAAAAGCCGCACTGGACGGCATTGTGATCGACAAAGGCCTGTTGCAGCGCGTGCAGCTGGCCGTCCTCGGCCAGCCCTTCGACGGTTGTGATCTCGCGACCGTCGGCCTCAACAGCCAGCATCATGCACGAATTCACCGGCTCCCCATCGACCAGCACGGTGCAGGCGCCACATTCCCCGGCCTCGCAGCCGTTCTTCGTTCCGGTGAGGGCCAGCCTCTCCCTCAACATCTGAAGCAAGGTCATGTTCGACGGGACATCGAGGTACTCCGTGCCACCGTTCACTGCTACAGTGATGGTGTGACGTATTGGCTCATGCCTCATCGTTCACCTCCAACGTGTTGCGCAGCCGGCCCCACACATCTCTCAGCCCTCGGAGTGTGAGGTTGTGCACCATCGCTCTCCGATAGGCGGCACTGGCCCGCACGTCGTCGATGGTGGCCGTGGCCTGGGCCGCTTCCTCGGCTGCCAGAGCGAAGGTCTCTTCCCCTGGTGGGCGCTCCGCCAGCAGCGCCTCTGCCTGTGTGGCCCGTACGACGGTTGGGGCGACGGACCCCAAGCCAATGCGGAATGCGTATCCTTCCTTGCGGTTCGTTCCACCATTGCCGGAGGCCGCATAGGTGGGGAAGCCCAGCACATCGACGCTGACGAGCGACAGGTCCCCCAGCCTGTTCCGGCTCAATTTGAGGTGACGGCCAACGGCTGCGTCCGGCGGGGGCGGGAGTCGAACGGCCTTCACAAACTCGGCGGGCTGCAGGGCGGTCTCACCGGGCCCCAGGAAGAATGCTGCGACGGGCATCTCCCGCTCCACAGCGTGTCCGGAGTCCAGCGATGGGTCATGACCGTAGAGGACGACGCGTCCATCCAAAACCAGCGAGGCTAGGGCGGTGTCGGCACAGGGGGAGGCGTTGCAGAGGTTGCCGCCGATGGTGGCTCGGTTGCGCACTTGATACGATCCCACGGCGTCGGCTGCCTCTGCCAGCAGTGAATAGCGGGCTTGGATCTCAGGGTGGCTGGCGATTTGGTTCATCGTGACGGCCGCCCCGATCGTCAGACCATCCTGCTTGTCGTAGACGATGTCGCCCATCCCTGGCAGGTGCTTGAGGTCCACCAGGAGGTCGGGACGGAAAACGCCGTCACGCATCTTGGGGAAGAGATCGGTGCCACCCATCAGGGGGCGCGCTGCCTCTCCATGCTCCTCCAGCAGGCGAACCACCTCATCGAGCGTGTCCGCTCGGACATATTTGAAGCTTGGAAGACCTGGTCTAGCTAGCATACACACCTCCTGTATCGGTGAATTGGTAGACTGGGAACTGGAGCTTCAAGCATGACCAATCTACCAACCCAACAGCCCTTACCCAGGGATGCCTAGCTCGATCCGAGCCGTCCCTGTCAGCCGGTTGATATTGTTCACGTGATCCGGGTCGTAACAGTCGCCGAAACGGGTCGTGGGCAACTCCGCCCTGCGCGCCATCAACTCTTCATACTCCTCGTCGTCGACGAAGGCCACACAGCGCCCGATGCTCGATTCCCCATCCACGAAGCGCCAGGGGAAGAAGCCGATGGTGGTCCGGCGATTGCACAGCAGGTCGATCTCTCCACCCACGCACTCGCTGTGGATAATGCCATGAGGGAACAATTCAATGTGCATCAGCTGGTACTTATCGGGTGTGAAGCGCTCGGCCAGCGGCTCCCCGTACATCTCGCGGAAGAGTTGGTCGGCCTCTGCCGCCTGGCGCGGCATCCAATCGCGGATGATGGTGTTCATCGGGTGGTCTGCGCTGCCGCAATCCACGCCGATCCAGCGGATCTTCTTCTCCCTGACCCAGTGAGCGAACTCTAGATCGGGGCCGGGATGCTGGACCATATAGCGAATCTCGTCGGCGGTGGGCATGTCCCAGCCAAAGTGATGGTAACCGGTGTGAATGATCAGGATATCGCCTTCCCGGACCTCGACCCGCTCCTCGATCATCTCCGAGGTATAGATCTGATAGTCGCCTGTCGCGTCGGAAAGATCGACAACCGCCCCGGGACCCACCAGGAACTCGTTGACGTCCAGATCGGCGATGTCCTTTCCCGGCGTGTAGAAGTGGATCTCGCCGTCCAGGTGGGTGCCGACGTGATTGGAGTGGGTTACTAGCTGGCCATTAGCTCCGTTGGGAGCCAATCGTTTGAAGTACTTGACCTGGAGTGGTTCGTAGGTTGGCCACGGAGGCGTGGCAATGCCGACGGGAATAGTAAGGTCGATCAGTTTCATTATCTCTGCTCCTTCTTAGCTCTTTCACACGCTGCCTGATGTTAGCTGCACAGCTGTTTCGCCGCCTCGAACGCCTTGGCAAAGCATGCTTTGGGCGCGCGAAGCACGCCCGCGCCCACCATGCCGATGCCCGGCTGCTTGTGAGCGATGCCGGTGTTCAGGCGAGGTAGGATACCAGTCTCGGCTACCTTGCGTACGTCGATTCCCAGTGGCGTGCCCTGGAAGTTGAGCGTTGGGATAGTGAAGTGCTCGTGCTCCGCAAAGCAGATCTCGTGCATCTCCCGCGTCGCCTCCAGGGCATCCTGAGGCGTGCCGCCGACGAAGCGAGCGATGGCCGGCGCGGCTGCCATGGCGAAGCCGCCGAAACCGGCTGTCTCGGTGACCGTGCTGTCACCGATGTCTGGATTGGCATCGTCCTCCGAGAAACCCGGCAAATAGAGCCCATCCACTATGCCTGCCGGGGCGACGAACCACCGCTCGGGCATCCCCGCCATCCGAATGCCAAAGTCGGTCCCGTTGCGGGCCATAACCGTCAGGACGGTCGAGCCCTCGATCCCCTCGGCCGGTTCCAACATCGCCTTCCCAGCCGGCATGGAGAGGTTGAGGAAGAAATGATCGTTCTGCTCGATGAACTCAAAGACCTCTGCCACACGCTCGCGATCCGGACAGGTGCGGATGATGGCCGGTGTGATCGCGCGGAGGAAGAGGGAGGTGCCGGCACGATTTCGGTTGTGGCACTCGTCCCCCATATGAAGCGCCTGGCTGATCAAAGCCCGCAGGTCAATCCCTCCCTCAATCGACTCGATGGCCGCCTTGAGGGTAGGATACAAGACGCGCTCCATCCAGCGCAGCCGTTCGTAGACCTCCGGGCCGTAGGCTCCGTAGCGCAGGACCTTACCCAACCCTTCGTTCTGTGTGGCATAGGCGACGTTGCCGAACGGCTCGTTACGGACGATGAAGACCGGCATCGAAGGGGAGACAATGCCAGCCATGGGCCCCACGGTATGATAGTGGTGGCACGGCGCGAACTCAATCTCACCGCCGGCTGCCAGCGCAGCTGCTTCCTCTTCGTCCTCTGCCAGTCCCTCGTAGACCAATGCTCCCATCACGGCCCCTTGCTGGGGCCCGCACATCCGCTCCCAGATCACGGGCGGCCCGGCGTGGAGGATGAGCCGGTCGTGGTAACCGGGGATGACGGCCCCGGCAATTCCCATCCCGACAAGCATAGGACGGCCCTGCATGATGCGCTGGGTCGCCTCCACGTTGGCTGCATCAATATCAATACCCTCTTTGGTGATCCGCAGTCTGGGTGCGAGCGGCGGCTTCCAGTCCACATGGGTCACCGACACGTCCTGTTCTTGCAGGCTGTCGGCGAAGGAACGCAGACCCACATTGATCACGTTCAGGGATGTTCCGAACAACGATTGCGTGCCCTTAGGAAACGTCCAGGAACTACTTCTTGCTCTTAGCTTATCAACCAAGTGGTTCTGTCCCCAAACTACGAACCCGTTCTTGGACGCGGCCTTATCTGCGTGTGTCACCGATACCGTATCTCCCTTCGTCAAGCCACGATGAATCCCGCTAGACGAGCTGCTGAGGCATTGGACGAGGCTACGATCGCGCCAGCTCTCTCTAGGGCGCGCACCTGCCGGCTCAATCCTTGCGGATCTTGCTCCGTCCCTGTCACCGAACTGACCACGATCAGTCCACGTCCCTTACTGGCGGCCTGCTCCCGGGCCTGACGGATTGCCGGAGCTAGCTCGCTGGCTGGGTCAGGATGGGCGCCGTAGCCTAGCACTACATCGAGCAGGATGACGGCCACTCCTGGATCACTTGCTTCCTCCATCAGCCGGCGGATTCGCAGCCGGTTGTCGATCATTGGGTGAGGACGGCCGATTGTGAACTCATCCTCGCCCAGATCCACAGCGCAATGGCCCACACACCGGGTGGCATCTGCCAACTTCCACTCCGACCTGATGGGCACGTTGGAGAGCACCTTCCCCAGGATATCTTCCCAGATAAGAAGCGCCTCAGATGCAAGTGTGCCACCGCTGAACAGACCGCGCAGGCACTTCTGCTCAGGTTCTAGGCGTTGTTTCAGATCGGATGACTTGGCCCTCAGGTCGGCCACCTGGCGCTCGACCATTTCATCGACGGAGGGCCCCTTGAATCCTTCAACGTGCTCGGCTGCCAGGTAGGCTGCCTCTTGGAGCGTAGAGGCCGGGATGGCACCAGCGTCAACGACCGGATCGACATCCCCTCCCAAGAAGCAGACGACTGTCCGTTTCTCGCTCTTTCGGGTCTGCTCGAGCGTGCGCTCTGCGACGAGGGGGGAGGGTGGCTTTGAGATCAGCACCAAGACCTCTGTATCCGCGTCATTTTGGAGCATCTTGATGCCCTCCACCATCGTGATGCCACCGATTGTCTCTTTCAGGTCTCGTCCCCCGGTACCGATGCCATGACTAACGCCCACGTCGCGCTTGGCCAGCAGCGTGCTGACTTCCTGCATGCCGGTGCCTGATGCCGCGACGATACCGATAGGGCCGCGCGGCACGACATTGGCGAATCCCAACGCAACCCCGTTAATGATGGCCGTGCCGCAGTCGGCACCCATCATCAGCAGGCCACGTTCGGCCGCGTACTCCTTCAAGGCGAGTTCGTCCTCGATGGATACGTTGTCGCTGAAAAGCAGCACGTGGAGGCCGCTGCGCAGTGCCTCCCGGGCTTCTTCGGCTGCATACTTCCCGGGCACAGAGATCAGAGCTAGGTTGGCGTTCCGGTTGCTTTGCACAGCCCTCCGGATCGTACGAGGTTGGACACTTGACTCGGTGGGCTCTGTCTCCGGTCCCTGCGCCAGGTGCCTGCTGGCAGCTTCGAGAGCTCTGTCGGCAGCGTCTTTGCTGTTAGCTCGGACGACAATGACCAAGTCGTTGACGCTGGCTCGTTCGACCTCCGGTAGAAGCAGACCCGCTTGGTGCAGGATCCCTTTGTTGGCTTCGGTCGCCATCACGACAGCCGCGTCAACCACACCGGGTAGCGCTGTCAGCTCCCGTGCTGTCTCCATGAGTGTGACCGAGTCGTGATATTCCCCAGCCTTGATTGCGCATATTGTGTGCACTTGATCCTCCCTCTTCCAGGAATTGTGAGGTCGGTTGGGAGTTCGTAGAGGAGACCTATTCTTGAGCTCTGATGTCGGCGAGAACTTCGCCTTCTGGTGTGATGCAAGCGTGAGCAAGGTGGGAAGTGCAGTGTGCAATGCCGACATGTCCCTTCTTGCCCACCACAATAAGCCCGCCCTGCCCGCCTGTGCGCTCTACCAGCAGTGTGATGGCCGCATCCGCCGCTTCTTGTGCAGTCATCCCTCGGGCGAGATAGTCACAGACAAGCTTACTGATAACAATCTTCATCAGGTCTTCCCCCTCTCCAGTAGCCGAAACGGCGCCTGTGTCGTCGTCGGCATAGGCCCCAGAGCCTACGAGAGGAGAGTCACCTACGCGGCCCGGATGCTTATTGAATGTGCCACCGGTGGAGGTGGCAGCTGCCAGATGCCCTTCCAAGTCCAGTGCCACGGCGCCTACAGTTCCCCCGGACTGTTGGGGCAAGAGACTGTCGCTCGAGTTCTCACTCGAAACTCGGGAGGACCAACGCTCTCGCTCCCTTGCCACCAAGAGATGCCAGTTCGGGATGAGAGGGAGGCCATGCTCCTGTGCAAAGGTCTCCGCACCGTGGGAGACAAGGATATTGTGCTGGCAGTCGGTCATAATCAGCCGCGCCAGCGTGACCGGATGTCGCACGCGTCTGACAGCCATGACGGCACCGAGATTGAGATTACGCCCGTCCATGATGATGGCGTCCAACTCGATCTCGCCCGCGGCATTGAGGAAGGAGCCACGTCCCGCATCGAAGATGGGAGTGTCCTCCAAGACCCGGACGGCGGCCTCGACCGCGTCGAGGGCTGTTCCTCCGCTTGTCAGCGCGTCCCAGCCGACCTGCGCGGCGTTATGGCAGCCGTCAATGCTGTCCTGTCGTAGCTCCTGCGGAATATCCCAAGCACCGCCGTGGACGACAATGGTGGGCCTGCCCTGAGCGGCCCAACGCGCTGGACTTGGCCGAATAGATCGATGTGCTGTTTGACCCCTGGACTTCATACTTAAGAGCTGATACTCCTTTGATGGTGAACCGGGAACGGTTACGTTCGTGAGTGATCTGCCGGCTGTGTAAGGCGGCTGTGCAGGGGCTGCTTAAACTCCTGTGTGACCAGCGCAATGATGATGTCACCGGCCTCGAGCTGCGTGTCGCCGCGTGGGATGAGCACACGTCCCCCTCGACGTACAGACGCGATCAAGGATTGAGAAGGTAGGTCTAGCTCCTGAAGGGTCTTGCCCACAGCCTCGTGGTGATCCTGCAATCTGACCTCGACGATAGAGGCGCCAAGCCCGCCCCCGGGCCGCTTCCCTTTCTGTAGAGTAGGGGGGGCAGCGCGGGAGCGAGTACCCAGACCCGTCCGGTGCTCGAGTCTCGCTCGATCGAGGTCAGTCAGGCGCGCTTGTTGGTCAAGAGCGGCGTACGAGTAGGCCCGCACGATATCACCGCGGCGAAGCAGACCTACGACGCGTCTTGGACTGGCGCGATCGACAACCGGTATCCGCCCCACATCCAGGGCACCGAAATGCTTCAGGGCATCCTTCAGGGTTTGGTCCGGGAAGACCGTACGCACGTTTGTAACTTGAATGTCAGAGACCTCTCCGGTCATCAGTTGTTGGGTCTGCGCTTGTTCGAGATCGCTCAGGGTGACGATCCCCTTTAGATGAAGGTGCCCGTTGACAACGACCGTGCCGTGATAGTGTGTCTCGTCGAAGATACGCGCCAGCTCCGTTAAAGGGGTTGATGGGGTTACTGTGGTCATTTCCTCGATAGGCGTCATAGCCTCGCTGACCAGGATGGTGCTCATCAGATCGAGGTTTCTGCCGGCGTAGACGTCGATGCCGCGGCGGCTAAGCTTGACTGTATAGATGCTGTCTTCTAGAAGATGACGGGCCACGATGGCACTGACGACGGTGGTAAGCATAAGCGGAAGGATGATATTGTAATCGCGCGTCATCTCGAACAGTGTGAGGATGGCCGTGATTGGGGCGCGGCTGGCGGCGGCGAAGACGGCCGACATGCCGACGAGCGCGTAGGTTGACGGTATGGCGGTACCTGGCGTCGCGCGGTGCACCAGCTGTCCAAACAGGCCACCAAGCATCGCGCCGATGAACAGGCATGGACCGAAGATGCCGCCCGAACCACCTGAGCCGATGGTGAATGAGGTGACAACGATCTTGAGTAGGCCCAGGACAGCTATGGAGATCAGCGTGAGGCGATTGAAGAGGACTGCCTCTATGGAGCTGTAGCCGATGCCGAGAATCTGCGGGAACCAGAGCCCAATGATGCCGACGATCAGACCCCCAATAGCGGGCTTAAGGTAGGGCGAGAATGACTGTCGCTCGAAAAGATCGTCTACCAGGTAGAGAGCTCGGGTAAAGCCGACCCCGGCGAAAGCGGATGCGATACCCAGCAGTGCGTAGACAGGTAGCTCCCAAGTCTCGGGCGGCGACGACGGAGGGAAGAGGAAAGCCGGTACGTCGCCGAAATAGGTGTGACCAACGACGCTGGCAACGACGGCGGCCACCACCACGCTGGTGAACTGAACCAGTTCGAACTCAGCCAAGAGAACCTCTAGCGCGAACATCACCCCGGCCAGAGGAGCGTTGAACGTCGCTGCAACACCGCCCGCTGCTCCACAGGCGACCAAGTTCTTGGTCCGTTCATCAGAGAGATGAGCAAGCTGGCTCAACGCAGACCCGATGGCCGAGCCAAGCTGGACGACGGGACCCTCTCTTCCGGCGGAACCGCCACTCCCAAGGCTTACGGATGTCGCTATGGGTCTGGCTGCGATGACGATCGGACGGATGCGTCCTCCCTGTAGAGCGAGGGCCTCCATCACGCTGGACACACCGGGGCCTTTAGCCTCAGGTGCCACGACGTAGGCTATGAGACCGACGATGAGTCCTCCCAGCGCCGGTGTGATGGCGGCGACACAGGTCTGTACGCGAAAGGCCGACATCAGCGGCTTGGCGAAAGCACGAAAGGTGACGAAGAAGAAGGTATGAGTGGCCTCGATGAGCCGGCGAAAAGCAACGGCCCCCAACCCACTCCCCAGCCCTACAAGGAGGGCCATCGTGAGCATCACGGCTGTCTCGGAGCTCCGTAAGCGGCTGTAGGTTCTCGTCACGCGGTCACGTAGCATATGTCGCTTCGCTTACCTTGTCTTATGGTGGATGTTGAATAGCTTCCCTGGCGAATCATGATACGGTGATGGGCGGATGACTGGGAGGACTGGTAGGGGCGATTGCTCGCCTTTGAACTAACATCGGCCTACCAGTCCATTCTGGGCTCTGGCTTCGTGGCCCGCCCCGGGCTAGGCGGAAGTCGCTTCGCTTACCTTTCTTATGGCGGAAGTCGCTTCAGCCGCCTCGGCGGTTCCGCCCCACGTCCCCGGGCCGCTTCCTTCGCTTACCTTTTCTCAAGTGGACCTGGCCCGCCCTGCATTTGTGGAACGCGACTCGCGAGTTGCGTTACCCTTCGAGTGCAAAGCCGTCTTCTTGGCCCGAAGCGACCCGCTAAGGTGTACTCATTACGGGTCGGAAGTACTTGATGTCGGTGATGCTTCCTTGGCGATGCCTTTCATCTTTCAGTACAGGTTCAACAGGCATGCCCAAGTAGACCTCCTCTGGATCAACTTCACCGAGATAATGTACCAGGCCGCCATCGGTATCATCCAGGGTGACGAAGGCCAGGATACGCGGTTCCGGGAGCGGCTGCTCGTCAAGGTCTTGATGGACGATGGTGAACGTGTGCACGTGCCCACCAGGATCCACCTCCACCCACTCGTCTAAGTGAGCAAAGCACTGCTCGCAGTAGAGGCGTGGCGGCATGTAGGTGATGTCGCAGTTCAAACAGACGGTGGCCAGGAATTGACCGTTCTCTTTGATCGCGCGGAAGAATCTCTCACCGGCCACGCCGGCTGTGTAGCGGCCTTGGGTTGGCATATCGCCTGACCAAGACAGCGCGTCTCCCGCGTGCTGTATGCGGTGTAACAAGCTCATCTATGCCTCCCTATTCCTCTAACGGTTCCAAAGGTTTGAAGTAAGCGATGTCGGTGATAGCCCCGCTGCGCTCCTGCGGTGGCTTCCAGACCGCCTGCACCCGCATGCCGATTTCAAGTGCGTCCGGGGCGACCTCACCGAGCAAGTGCATAATGCCCATGCCGGGTGAAGCACCGTCGATCTCAATAACGGCTGGCATCTTCGGCTTCTCCAGCTGGATCACGTCCCAGGTCACATAGCATCGCGAGAACGTGAGCACCGTACCCGTGTCCTTCAGTGGAACCCATTGGTCGGTGGCACAGAAGCACGATTCACAGAACATACGCGGTGGGACCAGGATACGGTTACACTCAGGGCAGCTACGGCCGATCAACTGACCTGCCTTCAGTTCCTGCAGGTAGCGACCGATGGCAACGCCAGCGTCCCAGGCGTACTGCGCGTTCGGATCCCACGTCTCGAAGAGGACGCGCTCTTCCTCAAAATCCTCGCGTCCAAGATACACAGTATCGTACACGAACTCTTCCATGGTTTATTCTCCTCTAGACTTTGGAGCTCTCCGATGGGAAGCTCGGAGCGGTAGCTGCCCAGTCACCACCTTTGCTCGCGCCGGATAGCGGCTTAGGGCTTGCGTTCGCAAGCTAGGCGTTCGCAAGCTAGGCGTTCGCAGGCTAGTCGCACGCTGGTCCGGCGCTTAGGCAGCTAACTCTGTAGGCTTCCAGAACTTGGTCGTCAACTAAATGCCCATGACGATCACGGTGCCGACCTGCATCAGGTCGCCCCAGGCCTGTGCCAGGCCGCGCTTGGGGTTGCCGGGCACTTGTCGCGCGCCCGCTTCGCCGCGCAGTTGCCAGAAGATCTCTGCGACCTTCATCAGACCGGCAGCGGCGATAGGATTTCCGACCCCAAGCAAGCCGCCCGAAGGACAGACCGGCAGATCACCGTCGCGTTGAGTGACGCCGTCCGCGGCGGCTCTCGGCGCCTCGCCTTTATCGAAGAGCATCAAGCCCTCCAGGTGATGGAGTTCTTTGTAGTCGAACGGATCGTAGGGCTCGGCGATATGGATCTGCTTGCGCGGTTCGGTGATACCGGCCATATCATAGGCCATGCGCGCTGCTTCCTCAACGTAGACTGGATAGGAGAGGTCGCGATTGGTCCAGTACGAGGTGTCCAGATTCCAGCCCACGCCTTCGATCCAAACCGGCTTGCCTGTCACGCGGCGCGCTACGTGATTGGCGCTGATGACCAGCGCGACAGCACCGTCGGTAACCGGGCTGACGTCAAGCCGTTGCACAGGCCAGGCCAAGACCGGGGAGTCGAGCACGTCGTCGACGGTGATGTCGGGATCACCAAGCAGCGCTGCGGGGTGATCGGCAGCGTTGTGCTTGTTCTTCACCGAGACGGTAGCGATATCCCGTTTACTCAATCCATAGCGGTTCATATAAGCGTTCATCTCTAGAGCGAAGATCCAGAGCAGGTTCGGCTTCAGGGGGCGCTCTGTGGTATGGTCGAAGATGGTGAGGAAAGCGGCCTGTGGGTGCGGCTGGCAGGAGGACATCTTCTCCTCACAGACGACCAGGACAGTGTCGAAAAGGCCACTGGCGACGTGATACCAGCCCTGGATCGCGGCGAAAACCCCCGTGCCTCCGCCAACATAGCCACGGATGACGGGCTTTCCCCAGCCGCCACACCCGTCGGATAGATACTCGCTCTTCATGTGAACGCCATCGAAGGCGTCCGGGGCTGTACCGATCACGACGGCGTCGATGTCATCCAGCGTCAAGTCGCAGGACGTCAGCGCCATGTGGGCGGCTTCCCAAGATAGTTCTTTGGCCGTCTCTTGTGCTCGACGCACGAACTTGGTCATCCCTGCGCCAATCACGGCGACTCTTCCGCTGCTTCGCTTCATGCGATTTCCATACATTGGTCGCCTCCTAGTTGCTCAAGACGACGGCCGCACCGCTGGTGGTGGGCACGCCGCGCCAGCCGAAGGCCAGTCCGACCTCGGCATTGTCAATCTGTCTCTGTCCGGCCTCGCCGCGAAGCTGGAGAACGACCTCCAGCACACGGGCCAAGCCGGTTGCGTCAAGCAGGTGGCCCTGGCCGAGGGCACCACCGGAAGGGTTGACCGGGAGCTCTCCGCTGAGTTCCGTACCGCCCGAAAGCGTCCATTCACCGGCCATACCTATTGGGCAGAGATCCAGTGCCTCTAGGTGTTGCAGTTCTTTGTAGGCGAAGGTGTCGTCCACCTCGGCGAAGTCGATTTCTTTTCTGGGGCTCTTGATGCCAGCGTTGCGGAAGGCCATCTCGCCGGCGGCCCGAGCATAACGTGCATCCCCCCAGGGGCGGCTTTCCAGCCTGAAGGTATCGTTTGCCCAGCCGACCCCCCGTAGCCAGACCGGGTGGTCAGTGAGAGCCGGGGCGGTCCTCCCGGAAGCGAGCACCAACACGATCGCGCCGTCACTGTGATTAGCGCATTCCAGTCGAGTGAGCGGATCGGAGACGGGCTCGGAGGTGAGGACATCATCGACGGAGATGGAGGCGCCGAAACCGGCCAGCGGGTTAAGCAGAGCGTTGTTACGATTCTTGGCGACCACGGCTGCGCATTCTTCGTGGGTCGTGGCCGTCTCAGCCAGATAGCGTAGCATCTCCATGCCAGCCACGAAGCTGGGATGGGCGTTCAGAGGGCGGTTGAAGACGGGGTCAAAGGCGAAAGCGAGGATGTATGGTAAGGTGAGGATATTGGAGGCCTTGCTGTGCCCCTCGACGACGATGACGTCGAATTGGCCGGTGAGGATCTGCATCGCGGCGGCTGCCAGGCCATGGATACCCTCACCCGCGATGGTGTGGACGGGCCGATGGAGTGCGCCAAGCTGGTCGGGGACATACTCGTCGAAGATACTTGTACCCTCGTTGTAGTCCTCGCCCACTGTGACAAAGCTGTCTACGTCACGCCGGGGATCGATGCCTGCATCCTCGTAGGCCTGGACGGCGGCATCATACATCAGTTCTTTGTAGGATAGATCGGGCGAGATGGAGCGAAAGCCGCTCCAGCCTGCGCCTACGATGGCCACACGCCTATTCAGGATCATGCCATTTGCCTCCTTACATTAGTGGGTCAAACCAGATCAGACAGTGTGTCGTGCTGCGTCTTCTTATAGGATCACCTCCAGTGCGGGGTCGGGGTCAACGCTGGGGATGACCTGGGCGGGAGCTTGGGTCTCTTCGGGCATGGTGCCTCCTCTTGGGTTGGAAGGTTGGAACGTTCTAACGTGGAAACGGCCGTTAGGGCCTGGCGGAAGAACCCGGTCACACGTCGTTCCCACTCCTTGGGTGCGACACGTAGATAGCCGCCGTGGCCGCAGTTGGGGACAATCCAGAGGCTCTTCGGCTCGTTGGCTCGCGCCAGCTGTTCATGAGGATGTGTATCGGCGGCCTCTCGTTCGCCGTAGATCAGCAGTAGCGGGCGCGGGCTAATGCGGTCGATGACCGAAATGGGGCTGATCTCACGAGCTGCTATGCCAGTCTCGCGACGGAATTGGAACAAGACCATTCGATGTATGAGCGACTCCCAGGGTGGGTTTTTGCCTCCTCGATTGGTGATGTCCGCGGCCAGGTCGTAGAAGCCGCCCTCGGCGACGACGGCGTCGATGCGCTGGTCGACAGCTGCTCCCAGGATGGCGGCAACACCCCCTAACGAGTAACCTAGCACGCCGACGTGATCGACATCGGGCTGGCCCCGTACCCAGCTCACAGCCTCTTCTAGGTCCGCTGCCTCTAGGGCTCCAAGTGTCGTCTCGCCATCGGGATGACTGCAAGACCGTAGATCTGTCAGGAACAGGCCGAATCCATGTTGGGCCAGGATAGCTCCTTCGCTCAACATGCCCTCTCGCGCTCCTCCAAGCCCCGGTAGCAGGATGATCAACGCGCCGTTCTGGGGCGGTACATACCATGCTCCGAGCCGGAGACCGTCGTGGCTCCAATAGGTGATGTGCTCGGCATTCTGGATGTCCACATCGTGCGGCATGAATCCCGCTCGCTCGCAACCCGGATGGGTAAGTGCATTCGTGTAGCGTACGGTCGCGAGTAGACCAAAGCCGCCCACCGCACCGATTGTCCCCACAGCCAAGCCAATCAGCGCTGTCGTCATCAGGCGCAGCCAGTACTGATAACTCTGCAACATCATCCTATCGGGCGAAGAAACCCAGACTCTTGGGCAGAATCGAGCTTCTCTAACCGGCGATCGAAGTAGTTCGCTCCTTCAGTGGCGGAAAGAGGAATGCCCAACGCCACACATAACCATTGTATATCAAATGGGTCAAAGCTACAAACTGTTGACCGCGACCCCGCGAAGAAGGATGGGATGGTCTGCATCGTGTAGGCCTACCAGAGCCGGCAGATCAAACCCTTGAGGTAGGCTCCCTCGGGGAAGGTGAGCGCCACAGGATGATCTGGGCCTTGCGCCAGGCGACCAATGATCTGAGCTCTGCGGTCGGTGTCCACCACGGCGCCGAAGACGATCTTCTGGAACAGGTCAGCCGAGACACGACCAGAGCAGGAGAACGTGAAGAGCAGCCCGCCCGAGCGCAGGAGCTGCAGTGCCAGCAGGTTGATATCCTTGTAGGCGCGCGAGGCCGCCTCCACTTCCCGCCGCGTGTGGGCGAATTTGGGTGGGTCGAGGATTACCACGTCGAAGCGGCGCCCGTCGGCGCGGAAGCGACGCAGGACCTCAAAGACATCGCCCTCCACGTAGTCGAAGCGCTGCTTCCGCCCCAGCAGGGATGGATCCCGGGCCTTGCCCGCCACCCCGGAGCTGTTGAGGGCTACGTTCCGCCGCGCTAGCTCGAGCGAAGAGGCTGAGCTGTCGACTAGCGTTACGTGCGATGCACCACCTGCCGCGGCGTGGACGGCAAATCCACCGGTGAAAGCGAAGGCGTCGAGAACCTCCGCATCCCGGCAAGAGTTGAGCAAACGCGCTCGGTTCTTGCGTTGGTCGAGATAGAAGCCTGTCTTGTGACCTGCACGCACATTCACGAGGAAACGCTGCTCGTTCTCGTGAATCTCGATCATCTCCGGGGGCTCCTCGCCCCAAAGCCGACCGCTCCGTTGTGCCAGTCCCTCTTTCTCTCGCACGTCGACGTCGGAGCGCTCGTAGATACCGCGGATACCGTCCAGGCCGAGATGTTTGACGAGCGCATCAACAATCACGTCGCGTCGTCGATCTATACCCAGTGTTAGAAACTGGACGATCAGCCAGTCGGCGTAGCGATCGACGATCAGCCCCGGGAGATAGTCAGACTCGGCGTGTACGAGGCGGTAGGCCGTCCTCGCAGTCTGCGGTTCTCCGGGTCTGCCCAATCCGAGGAGACGACGGGCGAGTATGGCTCGCTCCAGCCGACTGTGCCAGAAGCCCGGGTCGATTTCCTGATCCTTGTCCCATGTCAGAAGTCGCACCCTTATCTGAGACTGTTGATTGATGTAGCCTCGGGCCAGCCAGTTGCGCCCGGCGTCGTGAACGTCGACAATATCACCGTCGACCGGGTTCCCCTCGATGCACTGGATCGCGCCGGAGAAAACCCAAGGGTGGCGTCGCAGTAGTGGTTTCGCCCGGCCCTTCTTCAGAATCACGGGTACTCTTTGGCTCATGGAGCGCCTCACACACCCAGCAGCATGCCGATTCCGCCATAAGAAAGGTAAGCGAAGCGACTGAAGCTGGAGCCAGTAAGCGCCAGGACGAACGGATGCGTCACTGCTCTCCAACCTCCTTCGAAGGTCGGCGATAAGACTCTGTTGATCTCATTGCCTGTCTTCTTCGATGATCTCGTAGAGCTCTACCTCCTCAACCGTGGAGGTTCCGAGCGCCTGGGCCTTGCTCACCTTGGAGCGCCCCGGGGAGTCCCCAACGACCAAGAAATCCGTATTGCCGCTCACACTGCCCGTCACCTTACCGCCTTGCTCTTCGATAAGGGAAGCGATCTCCCGGCGTGGTCGGGAGAGGGCGCCGGTGATGACGAACGTAAGCCCTTCGAGGGGACCAGCAGCGGCCTCGATGGTGCGCTCCTGTGTCAAACTGACGCCGGCCTCCTGCAGCCTCTCCACGAAGGCTTGGTTGTGCTCGTGATCGAACCAGGTGACGATGGCTTGAGCGGTGTGCGGGCCGATACCCCCGATGGTCTCAAGTTCCTCCAGACTGGCGTTAGCCAACGCTTCGATCGATCGGTGATGGCGGGCCAGTGTCTGGGCCACGACACCGCCGACGCCGTGGATGCCGAGCGCCGCGATCACCTGGGCCAGTGGCCGATCCTTGGTCCTCTCGATGGCCGCCAAAAGGTTGTCGGTGCTCTTCTCGGCGAAGCCCTCCAACTCCAGTAGTTCCCCACGGTCGAGGGTGTAGAGGTCGGCAGCGTTGCGTATCAACCCTCTTTCGATCAGTAGCGAGGCCGTGCGCTCGCCCATCCCTTCGACATCCATCACCGCGACGAAATGGCTCACCCGCTGCACGCGCTGTTCCGGGCAGTCGACGTTGACACAGTAGGTAGCCACTTCATCCTCCGGTGCGACCACTGGCTCGCCGCAGGATGGGCAGACCTCGGGCACCTGGAGGACCCTCTCATCCCCTGTCCGGGCTTCGACCACCGGCCCAACCACATAGGGAATCACGTCGCCCGCACGGCGGACGACGACGCGATCGCCGATACGGATGTCCTTGCGCTCCAGGTCCTCGAAGTTGTGCAGAGTGGCTTTCTGAATGGTCACGCCACCGACCCTTACGGGCTCTAGCACGGCGTACGGCACCAGTGCGCCTGTCCGCCCCACGTTAACACCGATGTCGAGCAAGCGGGTCGTCGCCTCTCGCCCAGGAAACTTGAAGGCGACGGCACCGCGTGGCGCACGCCCTACCACGCCCATGCTATCTTGTGTGGCAAGGTCATCGACCTTGATCACCAGGCCGTCGACCTCATAGGGCACTGTCTCCCGCCTCTCGATCCAGCTCTCACAATAGGCGATCAGCGGGTTGAGCGCTTCAAAGCGCTTGACGTAGTCCGAGACGCGGAAGCCGAGCTGCTGCAGATAGGCAAGGGCCTCCCACTGGCTATTCACCGGGGCTTCATCAGCGTCCACGATGGCATAGGCCAGCAGGGTGAGGGGGCGCTCGGCGGTGACGCGGGAATCCAATTGACGCAGACTGCCCGCCGCAGCATTACGTGGATTGGCAAAGGGCTCCTGTCCTGTCTCGGTCTGTCGCCGATTCAAGGCCTCGAAGTCCTTGATCAGCATGATGACCTCGCCGCGCACCACCAGTCGATGGGGGACCCTTGCCTCGAGCCTCTTTCCCTCTCGTTCGTAGTCAGGCACTTTCGGTGCGACGCACTTGCTAAGCGTAGCCATAGTGCGTTGCACCTCGGGGGACCGTCCCCCTTCTTTCCGGAGGACAGGGATGTGCAGGGGCAGCGTCGTGACAGTACGCAGGTTGGCTGTTACATCCTCCCCCACGTACCCATCCCCTCGCGTGGCGCCCTGGACGAAGAGGCCATCCTCGTAGTGGAGCACGACCGTGAGGCCATCGAGCTTTGGCTCGACCACCCAGGCCGGTTCTGTAGCGTTTGGGGGCAGATGCTTGCTGACACGATCCCACCAGCCGCGAATCTCCGCGGCGTTGGACGCTTTGTCCAGGCTTAGGATGGGAACAGGGTGGTCGACTTTGGTGAACGCTTCGGCAGGCTCTGCTCCAACCCGCTGGGTGGGGGAGTCTGCCGTGACGAGTTGGGGATGCTCTTGCTCCAGTGCTCGCAGGTCATCCATCAGTGCGTCATACTCGACGTCGCTGACGACGGGCTTGTTCAGCACGTAGTATCGGTAGTTGTGGTAGCGGATCTGTTCTCGTAGATCTTCGGCGCGTTGTCGCACGCTATTGGATGTCATTCACCTCTCCCGAGCGATTGTCATAGCGTTAGAACGTTTCTGTTTCGGCCATCTGTGTCTTTCGTGCGAACCTGACGGCGCTAGGGATGCTCGACTGGCTGTAGGTAGTTCGCGACAGCCCACCAGGTGCGCTCCTCGTCATCAGGATCACGCACTCTCCACCATGGAGATCCACCAGCTGTCTGCGGTCCTTCCACCACGATGAAGACCTCACCTTCGTTGGCTATGTCCATGCGGGCGTAGTTCGCGCCGGGACCCTCGCGCAGGCTGAGACCATAGCCGGCGGTGCCTGCAACCTTGACGTAGGCCCCGATGGTGATATCCGTAGACGCGGTCGGGGTGGACGCATCAGGTTCTCCAGTAGGAGCGGTTTCGGTTGGCGTTGGTGTCGGGACGGTGGCCGGGGTAGGCGAGGGGGTGGGCGTCCAGATGATGGCCGTGGGAGTGGGTCCCTGGGCGCGATAAGTATGGCGGCCGCGAAACAGATAGAGCGCCCAGAATCCAACCAGGGCAAAGAGCAGGATTGCTGCGACAAAGGCGAATACCCAGACACGCAGGGGGATCAGGGTCGGTCTTTCGATCCCTTCGTCGACACGACCGGTCGGGACAGTCTCGTCCATCCAATTGTCGCTGGACATAGCAGCTTCCCCTCACGTCTTTACGCCTTACGTTTTAC
>CAYQZG010000015.1:0-23400 GCA_964421785.1 uncultured Anaerolineales bacterium | reverse complement strand
TTCACGTTTCACGAAAACCCAAACCCCCACAACCACCACCAACACCCCCGAACTCAGATGGTTCTTATGGGCAGGACTCCAATTCCACGTCGTCCACGTACAGAGCCGCCGTGCCCGTCCCCGGGCTGCCCGCCCTCGGGCTGCCCTCGGTGCCATCGTTGTAGCTTCCGACGTAGATAATCAGGGCTTCCCCACAGTGGTTAGTCAGGTCGTAGTCCCTCTGGGTCCAGTTGCTGCTACTGGAGCTCCACGTATCTCGAACCGCCATAGACATAGCTTCGTCGTAGATGATGACATAGTGATAGTCCGACGCGTCAGGGCTGCCTGCGGAGGAGACCCAGAGACGCAGCACGGCGCTTTCACCAGAAGCCAGTTGAACCTCCTGTCGGATGGATGAGTAGCCACTCCCTGACTCCCCTGGGAGGACCCCAACTCGCGCGCTCCGATTGCCGCTTCTGGCTCGAGTCGAACTGTAAGTCGCATTATGTCTATCCCAGCCTTGATCCAGCTCAAAGCCGCCGTTCACGATCACATCGGTACAGGCGCCGGACGGTGTTCCGGAGTCGCGCAGGATAACTGGGAGCCAAGCTTCGGCACGAAGCTGCGGTGGTGGCGTGTGGATGCATTCGTCAAGAAAGCCCAGCACGCGGCCCATCACGCTGGAACGGGCGTTTGGTTCAATCGTCTCAAAGGGAAAGCCAAAGGTGATCACTCGCTCACAACCGTCGGCGAAATGCAGGGCGGCTATGCCGCCGCCCCCCCCCGTGTAACGGAGTCCTTCCGAGGAACCGTGCGAGGGGCTCAGTTGGTCTGGATAGTCAGGATCGTACATCCCAGCCGCATCGAAACGAAAGGAGCCCAGTCCGGCGAAGGGGGAGCCAGAAACGGCAGATACTTCGTACGTGGCAGCGTCGTCGCCAGCATAGTTGGCGTGAAGGTAGCGGTTATAGAACTCGTGATCCTGAGGGTCTCCCAGGTTGTCGAGATCCCAGGCGATCTCGGAACCGCTGATAAACAGCGCTCCGCCGCTGTCGAGGTGTCTCTCGAGGAGAGCTTGCTCAAGGTCGCTCAAAGTCTCATCTTGGTAGGATTCCTCTCCCAGGATCCAGTCGATGATGGTGTAGTTGTTCAGATCAATGCTTCCGTCTTGTATCGCTTCGTTGCTCGCGCTGTCGAAGGCGGGGATGAATGCCATCCCTTGGCTGACGATGGCCTCGCCGTGCTGGATCACGTAGTCGTAGCTGTTCATACGATTCAGGAGCATGCGCGCGTTCGGGCCTTCCACCGGATCGTTTTCTTGCACGACCATGGTCTGATTCAGTCGATCGAAGCCATTGACCAGCAATACCTTCGCCTCATCACCGATTCGTGCTGCCAGCGTTTCCGTGGGAAACGACTCTCCTCCGGCATTCTTGGCTGTGACGCGGACAAAGAGAAGCTGGCCTGTCGGAGGTCCAGCGAGGACAGTCTCGTTACCGCTTGACACCAGGATGCCGTCTGACCAGCCGACTCCGTTGGTGCTGGTGTAGACACGATGGCCGGTCGCGGCGTCACCCCTCAGGCCTTGACCATCCGTTGGCGGCGGTTGCCATGACACCCGCACGCTGCCTGCGCCAGTGTTTTCCACCGCCAGATGGGTAGGGGGCTCAGGAAGCAGGGGGGCGTCCGGATCGAAGTACTTCACGATGCCCTGGTAGATCGCGCGAGCGACGAGCATATTGAAGACCGGTTCCTTGAGCGCGTTGGTATCCTCCGGATGGTCGTGGAAGCCGATCTCGATCAGGGCCCCGGGCATACGCGCGGATGGATCGCTGTCCCAGAGTAGACGGAGCTCGCCCAGGTTCCGCTGTTTCGTTCCCCGATTGGTCCATGAGGCGTCCCAACCAGTTCGAATGTCGTGCACTACCTCGTCGTGAATGGCGTCCCGGAGCCGAAGGCTCCCGGCGGTGCGCGGCAAACCCTCGCCGTTGTGTGCGTAGGTCTCTGTGCCGCTGTACTGCGATTGATAACCCGTGGCGCCGTTGGTGTGCCACGAGATGTAGACAGCATCGTCCCCCGTATTTGCGTGCTCCCAGCGGGCGTAGATGGGACGTGCGGTCACGTCGCCGTAGGCTGCATCCATACCCATTCTCTGTGTGTAATAGAACGAGGCGACCTCCCACCAAGGTTTGTGGGGCGGCACGTTCGCTCCGGTCTCAATATCGGTCAGATCATCGAATGTGCCCCCGCCGAAACGCACGGCATCGGCGATCAGCGTCTTGCCGCCTGTACTGGACAGATTGGTCAGCGTGATACGTGCCTCTTCTCCTGCGAGGAAACCGTAGGTGCCGACGTAGTGCCAGGTGAAGCCGTGAAACCGCTGGTCGACAACGACGGTGGTCTCTCCGCCAGCATGGTGAATGGTGTATCGTGCATCCTGGGGCCTATCAGGGCCGGAGCTATACCAGACGTAGACGGCGTAACGTCCATCGGCGGGCAGGAGCGTGCCCCAGCTGGCCGTGGCGGTTGGCGAACCGATTGCTGTCTCTGTATTATGGCAGTGACCGCCGTACCCGCCTGAACCTCTCGTCCACCCGGTGTCGACAAACTGACCGCTTGTGTCGTCAAGTATGACCTCATGGGAGTTCATATCACGCTCGCGTGCTGTCCAGACCATCGCGCCGGCATTCCAAAGGTATTGCAGCAGGTATTGGTTGACCGCCTCGGCATTGTTATGATCCTCAATGATGGGACCGTGATAGGAAGGTGAGTCCGGATAGGGGGGGCGCTGCGTCTTCCAGCGCTCAGTTCCGGCGCCGTAGCTGTAGACCCATTGCCACCCGTGGCCGGCACTAACGTAGATCGTCTTGTCGCTGAGGGCTCCGTTCGGTTGCGCCTGACCAGAGGCGGGAGGCTGGCCCGATGCTGTCGGGCTTGCCGGGGTGTCGATCTCCAAAGGAGTGGATGGCTTGACAGGAGCCGCGACCGCTGGCAAGTAGTCGGCCAGTGCGATAAAGATACCGCTCTCCGGATCCTTCACCTGAATGTGCAGGTCGTGCCAATCAAGACTCATGAGCGTGTCGCCGATTTGGCCGGCCATGATCTCGAACGATTCGTGATCGAGGTTCTGGAGCGCCTGAGACGGCACATCAAGACGGACGATAAGTGTTCCTTCCATCTGATCCGTCACGTCCAGTAGGACGGTCCCCTGCGGGATGGCTGTCTGGAGGCCTTGTCGCTGCTCTTGGGCGGTGGGGCCTTGCAGGAGTTCCTGCAGGAGGTTCTCCGCATTGTCGGGAGTGCGCAAATCGGCGGCCGAGATACCAGCCGCACGCTCTACCGCCACCGGTCCTTGGGATGACCAGAGGATGATTCGGCCGGGAGGTTCTTCGTCTTGGGCGGCTGCCCCGCCGCTCGTCAGAATCAAGAGAATTGACACAATAGGGAGGAGTTTCCATCTCGTTCTCATGTCGCGATGCCTCGCTTGCTGTACGACAGAGCTGGGTCTGATGGTTATGTCGGGCGGGATCAGCGTCTAGGCCGGACGGGTGTGGCTGAGCAACTCCTCGACCGAACGCGTATTGATCACGTCCGCCGCGGTGGCCCAGCCCCGGCGGGCCGTCGCTATCCCGAAACGAAGAACCTCAAATCCGTCAATCGAGTGAGCGTCTGAACTAATGACTAGGCTGACGCCAAGCTCGATGGCGCGCCTCACGTGCACGTCCTTGAGATCGAGGCGGGCGGGGTGTGCATTGATCTCAAGGGCCGTGCCGGTCTCGGCAGCCGCGCGGAAGATAGCCTCCATATCCAGGTCGGCACCCTCTCTCTCGCCGATCAGCCGCCCGGTGGGATGAGCGATGATGTCGACGTGAGGGTGGCGGATGGCTGCAAGCATGCGTGCGGTGACCTGTTCGCGATTTTGTCGGAGCCCGGTGTGTACTGCTGCCACGACGAGATCAAGCTCGGCGAGCACATCGCTCGGCAGGTCGAGGCTGCCATCACCCCGCACCTCGACCTCAACACCTGCCAACACGTGGAATGTGCCGTCAAGTCGCTTGTTCACTGTGGCGATCTCGTCTCGCTGCTCCCGTAAGCTTTCGGCGGTCAGCCCACCGGTCACCCCT
Source organism: uncultured Anaerolineales bacterium (assembly GCA_964421785.1). Taxonomy (GTDB): domain Bacteria; phylum Chloroflexota; class Anaerolineae; order B4-G1; family B4-G1; genus SKLM01. The sequence continues at coordinate 19,297 of CAYQZG010000015.1, read as the reverse complement.
AAGCCGTGGGAGTGGTCGGTCACCAGAGCGTACGCGAGTCCGCTGGCCCGAGCTGCTTCGGCCATCTCCAGCAGACTGTGGTGACCGTCCGACGCGGTTGTATGAAACTGAAGATCACCTCTTAAATCCTCGAGAGTGATCAGATCGGGTAAGTCGCCCTGTAGGCCGGCTTCGATCTCACCTCGGTTCTCACGCAGTTCCGGCGGGATGAGAGGCAGGCCCAGGGCTGCATAGACCTCATCCTCGAAGGCGCACAGGATCTCATGGGATTCCATCCCGTCGTCCTCACGCTTGAGAGCATACTCGCTCAACGACAGACCACGATCGAGCGCCAGGCCTCTCAAACGGATGTTATGAGCTTGACTCCCGGTGAAGTACTGGAGCGCTGTACCCCAGCGGGATGGTTCCAACACGCGTAGGTCGACTTGGAATCCATCGTGGGTGCGGATAGAGGTCTTGGTGGCTCCGCTGAGCATCACCTCCTCGACCTGAGGCATCTCAGTGAAGTGATCCATCACTGGCTGAGCATGGGACGAGGCCACAAGCAGGTCGAGATCACCGACGGTCTCCCGCATACGGCGCAGGCTGCCTGCAGGCTCAGCCTGGACAACACCTGGTATTTCACGTAACGCGGCGAGCATCTGTTGCGCCAGCGGCCACGCTTCGCCGAGGCGGATGCGACCCGTACGGCGCTTGAGGAACGCAATGCCATTGAGGATGTTCTGCTCGCTCTTGGCGCCAAAACCGTGGAGGTCGCGCAGGCGACCGGCCTCTGCCGCATGCTCCAGGGCTGCAACACTCGTGATCCCAAGCTCCTTCCAGAACCGGGCGGCGCTCTTGGGCCCAACACCGGTGATCTGGAGCATAGCCACCACGCCATCTGGAACCTGTGCCTTCAGGTCTTGGTAGGCCTCCAGGTCACCGGTGCGCATCAGTTCGTCGATTCTTGAGGCCAGTGTACTGCCGATGCCAGGGATCGACATCAGCTCCTCATCCTGCCAGATCTCTTCCAATCGCCGACTCAACGTGAAGATGTTCTCGGTGGCGCGGCGGTAAGCCATAACCCGGTGGTAATTGGCTCCCTGGATGTCCAGCATGTCGGCCATAGCAGAGAAGATGTTGGCGACTTGGCGATTGTTCACGGTTGACCTTCTCGCTTCAATTCTGGTTCAATCGGTACTGTCAGTGATAGTCGTCGAGGAAGCGTCGAATCGTGCAGACATCAGGTAGACATCAAGCAGACATCAACCGAATTGGCCCAATTGTGGCTTTCGAGCTGATTATACCTCAATCATTGGTGCTTGACAATGCCCTAGGGGTGCGATAAGATAGCCTCCGGCACAGTGGATCGAGTTCAGGTTCCTGGGGTCAACACTGATCTCCCAGCGACGTAAGGTGAATAGGAGAGAAAGGAGGCATATGCTACGAGTCTTGACATTCGACTTCTGGGGCACGCTGTATGAAAATGCGTATGCCCGCGAAGATCGGCTACGCCTTCTGGGCGATGCGTTGGCACGTCATGAGCAGCCTCGCTCGTGGGACCAGCTGGACGCAGCCTACAGCCATGCGAGGTCCGTATGGGATCGAGTCTGGCGCGAGAAGCAGCGCTCCATTCCGATAGATCGCTGGCTGGAGGAACTCCTGGGCTACCTTGGGGCTGATCTCCCAGATGATGCTGCGATCCAGGTGGGGCGGGCCATCGAGGGGATCTATCTGCGCGGTGATGAGCCTCGTCCTGTGGCTGGTGTGAAGAAGTTGCTGCCCGCTCTGGCGCAGCGCTATTCCCTGGGGCTCATTTCGGATACAGGATTGACGCCGGGCCGTGTTCTGCGTAAGGTGATGCATCGGGATGGTCTGCTCACCTTCTTTGGAGCTTTGACCTTCTCCGATGAACTAGGCACCGCGAAGCCGAGGCCGGAGCCATTTCACCGTACGCTTGACCTACTTGGAGCCCAGCCGGAGGAAGCAGCCCACGTGGGCGACCTACCCGAGACTGATCTGCTAGGGGCTCGTCGGGTGGGGATGAAGGCTGTCTTGTTCCTGGGTGTCAGCAAGCGTGAGGACGGGCGCAAGCTGGCTGATGCGGTCTTTGAGGAGTACAATGAACTGGAGCATCTTCTAGAGCGGTTGGTATGAGTATCTACGAGTACGTTGGTAATCCCCACGTGCACACGCCGTACTCCGACGGGACGGCGCTTCACGCTGACGTCGCCCGGGCAGCATCCGACGCGGGACTCGACTTTGTGATCGTGACCGATCACAATGTCTGGGTGGATGGCGTCGAGGGCTACTATGACGACGTGCTGCTCTTGGTCGGTGAGGAGCTTCACGACGTGCGCTGTCGACCCCAGGCCAACCACGTGTTGGCGTTCAATGCGGGAACCGAGCTTGCGCCGCTAGCGTCCGGTGTGCAGGCCCTGATCGATGAGATCGGAGAGGAGGGAGGGTTCTCCTACTTGGCTCATCCTTTTGAGCGCAGCAGCCCTGTCAAGGCCGGGTTGAGCGCCATTCCTTGGAATGCCTGGGAAGTCGATGGATACACAGGCATTGAGCTCTGGAACTACATGTCCGAGTTCAAGGGTCTGCTGCGGAACAGAGCATGGGCCATTCTCTACGCCCTTTGTCCCGGTATCGGAATTCGCGGGCCATATCGAGCCACGCTGGACAAATGGGATGAACTGCTTACGGAGGGTAAGCGGGTCGCTGCAATCGGTGGGGCGGACGCGCACGGAAAGACCTACACCGTCGGGCCTTTGAGCCGGGTAGTCTTCCCATACGACTTCCTGTTTCGCTGTGTCAATACCCACGTTCTGACGCGTGTTCCATTGAACGGAGAGCTCGCGCACGACAGGGCGTTGATCTACGATGCGCTCCAAACCGGTCGGACCTGGGTGGGGTATGATCTGCCGGCCTCCACGTCTGGTTTTCGATTCCGATCTCGTAGCGTGGCAAACGAGGCACTGGTAGGTGAAGAACTGGTTCGCGCGGGAGCAGCCGTGTTTGATGTGGAGACACCACAACCGGCTGATATTCGATTGATTCGCAATGGTCGGACCGTCGCCCGAAGCAGGGGGCGGACACTGAAACACACAACGGCGCGCCCCGGCACCTACCGGGTAGAGGTGTACCGCCGGTACTGCCTGGAGCGCCGGGGTTGGATCTTCAGCAGCCCGATCTACGTGACGTGACGTACAAGACGGCAGCTGATCCTGTCCACGCCCCCAGCGTTTAGGGCTGCGTGTTTATCCTGGGGATGCGGGACTCTGACCTCTTTGTAGTTGACGAAATAGAACAAATGTGCTATACTGAGGTTATCTACACAGACCATATTGTTGCCTGCAGGTGTTTCGTGACCTCCGTGTTTCTGGGCGAGTTGTGGTCGGCGGGTTTCGTGCCCTTCGTGTGGGGGAAGTAGTCATCATGGTCAGACAAGCGTATACTGAGGAAGACATCAAGGTTCTCGACTACCCAGAGAACATCCAGCGCAGGCCGGGGATGTACGTGGGTGGTCGTGGCATGACGGCTCTGCACCATCTGGCGATCGAGGTGATCGACAACTCGGTCGATGAAGCGTTGATGGGGTATTGTAGGGCGATTGACGTGGTCATCGACAAGGACGGTCATATCGAGATCAGCGACGATGGACGTGGCATTCCGGTGGGCATGCACCCAGAGAAGAACAAGCCCACGATGGAACTGGCCTTTACGACACTCCACTCAGGCGGGAAGTTCGATGAAGGCAGCTACTCCACCTCCGGTGGCTTGCACGGCGTGGGGATCAAAGCCACCAACGCCCTTTCCTCCTGGCTGGAGGTTATAGTAAGACGCAATGGCGTGCTCTACCGTCAACGTCACGAGAACGGCCTGCCGGTGACGCCCGTCAAGATACTCAACCCGAAGACCGAGGAGGCCGTCGGTGAGGTGGGCGTGCGGGGGCAGGTGACGGCGGTGCGAGAGAACAAGGACCGTAGCATCGGCACAGGTACAACGATAGCCTTTAAGCCTAACCCGAAGTTCTTGGACGAGCTCGACTTCGACTTCGCCACCTTGGCGCGGCGGCTACAGATGGTCGCCTTCCTAGTGCCGGGCTTGGTCAACCGAATTGAGGACCGGCGAGGGAAGGGAAGATTTCGGGAGTACTGCTATGAGGGCGGTTTGGTCGAATACGTGGAGCACCTCAACCGTGACCGGAAGGTCCTTCACCCTCCGATCGAGCTAGAAGGGTGCACGGATGACGGCACTCAGGTCGAGGCGGTGTTCCAGTGGCACGACGGCGACTTCCCTGAGCTGGTGTCCTTTGTCAATACGATCCCCACACCCGATGGTGGAGGGCATGTCTCAGGGCTGATGGCTGGTCTGACGAAAGCTATCAACGTCTTTGCGGATGAGCGTCGGGGACTGCTCAAGAAAGGGGATAAGATCATCGGGCGCGATACCCGCGCCGGTCTGACCGCTGTGCTGAGTGTCCGCATGCACGATCCACAGTTTACGAGTCAGACGAAGACGCAGCTCGGGTCTGATCAGGTTCAGGGACAGGTTCATTCGATCGTCTACGAAGGTCTGTTGGGACACCTACGCAAGCGGATATCGCTGGGCAAGAAGATCGTACAACGGTGCCTGGCTGCCTCTCGGGCACGCCAAGCGGCTGCCAAGGCGCGCAAGCTGGTCATGCGCCGTTCCGCGCTCGAGGTGGACGAACTGCCGGGGAAGTTGGCCGACGTTGCTAAGGGAACGCCCACTGAACAGACTACACTCTACGTTGTCGAGGGCGATAGTGCGGGTGGTTCGTGCAAGCAGGCTCGCGATCGCCGCTACCATGCCATTCTACCGCTGCGGGGTAAGATTCTCAACGTCGAGCGCAAGCGACTCGATAGAGCATTGAGCAACAAGGAGGTCAAAGCCATCGTGGCCGCACTTGGTGCCGGGGTGGGGAGCGACTTCAGCATCCAAGATATGCGCTATGGCCGCGTGGCCATCTTTGTCGACGCCGACGTGGATGGTGAGCACATCAAGACCCTCCTCTATACACTCTTCTGGCGGTTGATGCGTCCCCTTGTGGAGGAAGGGCATCTCTACGTGGCCCAGGCGCCGCTCTACCTGCTGCGTAAAGGCAGTGATCGTCGCTATGCCTACAGCGAAGCGGAGCGGAAGCGCATCCTAAATGAATGGGGAGGGATGCGTGGTGTCACCATCCAGCGCTACAAGGGCCTGGGGGAGATGAATCCCGAGCAGCTGCGCGAAACTGTCTTCAGCGTGGACGATGATGGAAATCCCGGTCTGAACAAGCACCTGGTGCAGGTGAAGGCCAACGACGTGCATGCCGCGAACGCAGCATTCTCGCTCTGGATGGGTGCCGGTGCGAGCAAGCGCCGTGAGCGTCTGATGCGCTTCTGGAGCGACGGAGTGATGTTGGACGAGAATGGGGGATAAGGGCAGAGGAATGCCCGATGTCGACCTCCTATGGTGTGCCAGCGTTTGATGGCTGGCGCCGTGCGAGAACAAAGAGGGTTCTGTAGATGACTGACGTCGAGACCACAACTGTTCAGGTTCCGGTGGAGACCGTCGATCTAGCGAGCGACATGACGGCGGCGTATATGGGATACGCCCGGATGACCATTACAGATCGTGCGCTTCCAGACGTTCGTGATGGGTTAAAACCGGTTCAGCGGCGCATCCTTTATGCCATGCATGAGCTAGGGCTGATTGCCGAGCGACCGCACAAGAAATGCGCTCGCATTGTCGGTGAGGTGCTGGGCAAATACCATCCTCACGGTGACGCATCCGTCTACCATGCGCTGGTGCGTATGGGACAGGACTTCTCGATGGAGATGCCGCTGGTCGATGGACAGGGCAACTTCGGCTCTGTCGATGGTGACAGCCCGGCTGCTATGCGGTATACGGAGGCGCGCTTGACTGCCGTTGCCGATACCATGCTTCAGGATCTGAAGATGGAGACGGTGGATTGGCAGGAGAACTTCGATGGCTCGCTTGAGGAACCGACGGTATTGCCCACGGTGTTCCCCAACTTGTTGGTCAACGGATCCGCTGGTATTGCTGTCGGTATGTCGACCAATATGCCGCCTCATAACCTTGGTGAAGTGTGCGATACCCTTGTCTTCGTGGCGAAGAACTGGGAGAAGCGGAGCGAAATCACGACGGAGGATTTGCTAGATCTCATTCCCGGTCCTGACTTCCCGACGGGCGGTATCCTTTACCGCTATCGTGACCGAGGTGATGGGTTGATAGATACGGTCTACGAAGCCTATGAGACAGGACGGGGACGGATTGTCACGCAAGCGCGGGTGCTGGTTGAGGACATCGGTGGCGGCAAGTCGAATCTCGTGGTCACCGAATTGCCCTACAACGTGCAGAAGAACACAGTGATGGAGAAACTCGCCAAAGAGATTCACCGCGGGCGGGTGACCGGGGTGACGGATCTGCGCGACGAATCGGACTATACTGGTATGCGATTGGTGATCGAGGTCTCCCGCACCGCGGATCCTGATGAGGTCCTTGATCAGGTACTGAAATACTCTCAGCTGCGGGAGACGTTCGGTGTTATCAATCTGGCGTTGGTGCCCTATGAAGTAGAGGAGGGCAAAGGGGAGGTGTTTACTTCCCCGGCGCAATCTGAGGAGATCGAGAGCCGCCCTACATACCTCTCACTATTGGAGCTATTGACCTACTTCGTCTCGCACCGTCTGGAGGTTATCGAGCGTCGCAGTCGATACGAACTGCAGAAGAAGCAGACTCGGCTACACATTGTCGAGGGGCTGTTGACCGCTCTGGATGCCCTTGATGAAGTGATTGAGACGATTCGGCGTTCGCGGGAACCGAGGACGGCGCGAAACAACCTGATGCGCAAGTTCAAGTTCACGGAAGAGCAGGCCAATGCGATATTGCATACGCAGCTTCAGCAGCTAGCCGCGCTGGGGCGGACCAAGCTGAAGGATGAAGCGAAGTCACTTGCTGAGCGGATTGATTATCTGGAGGATCTGCTGGCCTCTCAGAGCCGGCAGTTGGACGTGGTTATCGAGGAGACAACGCTGCTCAGGGAGAAGTTCGCAGTGCCTCGCCGCACGGTGATCGTGGATAGCGAGGACAAAGCCGCTGGCACTACGGTCATGACGGGATCGGATCTGGTGGCGCCCGAAAAGGATCAGGTACTTGTTCTCACGCCTGATGGCATTGAGCGCTCTGATGCTGTCGATTTCTCCTTCCGGCCCAGTGATGGCCTGACCACGAGGGCGGCGCGGAGCATCCACCTTGCACAGGTTCGGGCCAAGCCAGATGACCAGGTGATTCTGCTCAGCAACCGTGGCCGGGGGTGGCGAGGTGAGGTTGGCTTCATTCCAAAGGAGGCCACGTCAAGAGCGCTGGGTCTGGACGAAGGGGAGCGTGTCATCAGCGTTGGTGTTTTGGGACCAAATCAGTATCTGCTGTTGGGGAGCCGGGCGGGCAGGGTGAAGCGAACTGCCTTGGCTGATCTATCTCTGCTCGATCGTGAATGGGGGCCGGTGATCGGTCTTGCTGATGAGGATGAACTACTCTTTGGCGGCTTGGCGGGCGAGGGCGCGGATGTCATCTTCTACACCCGCCAGGGGCAGCTGTTGCGGCTGGAGAGCAGCGAGATCAATCCTCAGAAGACGGATACGGCAAGCGGCGTCATAGGCATTTCATTGAAGAAGGGCGATCGCGTGCTTGGTGGTGCGGTTGTGCCAAAGCGCAGCGCGCACGATGTCGGCAAGGGTGATGAACACCACCCTGGAGATGAATGGCAAGTCGTGATTGTGTCTGAGACTGGGTACGCCAATCGCGTACCTCTGGTCGAATTCTCCGTACAAGGAAGGAATACGCAGGGTATCCAGTGCCTGCGCGAGACCAAGTCCGGTGGGAAGGTGGGCGATGTCACGATTGGTAGAGCTGGCGATGCGCTGGATGTCTACCTGGACGATGGAAGACGCTTCCGCGCTGGTGATGTCTCAGATATCAGCACGTTGACCCGTGGTTCCCGGGGATATCGATTGTTCGATGTTGGAGACTCCAACGTTTTGCGAGCAGTGACTCTTTAGCGTCGCTGGCTCGAGTCGATCCGTAAGCTGTTCGCGGCCCTCCGAGGAGGGCTTCGATGTGAGGCAGGCCCAGGGGCCTGTCTCTTTTGCATGGTCGGGACATTGCTTGCAGGTTGGGCGTGCTGAAGGTATACTTGCGTCCGGAATACCGTTGCCACGAAGCTAAGGAGGAATGCCTTATGAGGAGTAGCGATCGAGAAGCACGAAAGAGACGAGGGCTTCTCTACTTGATTCTAGCGGGTATCATCAATCTTGTCGTCGTCGGGGTCTTGATCGCCCTGCGGCCTTTCGGCACGCCTCTCGATTGGGGCATTCGTGCTGCAGCGATGCTGGGCTATCTGGCCATCTTTCTGGCTGTGATCTCATCGGCCTACATGCGCCAGCTGTTCAAGCTACTAGGCCGCCCTTTCATCAGGGTGCATCACATTGTGTCGGTGACCGGATTGATCCTGGTCACGCTGCACCCTTTGGGCGCCGCGGTGCGTAGCTCGAGTGTAAGTGTCTTCCTTCCAAATGTCTCGTCAATCGAGGCGTTCCTGATGCTGGGCGGTCGACCGGCCTGGTACTTGATCGGAATTGCTGCGCTGGCCGCTGTGCTACGTACTCGGATCAAGCGGAGTTGGCGCCTGATCCACTATCTGAACTACATAGCTTTTCTGTTGGCGACCACGCACGCTGTTATGATCGGCACTGACTTCATCTCACCGGTCATGAAGGGGGTGGCGATCGCCATGGCTTTAGCCGTGGTTGGGATCTTCGTTCAGAAACGCGTTCGCAGAAGCCGACTCAAACGTCGGAAGTGAGTTCATAGGGTATGGCTGAGCGAAGCGATGGCGCCTGTGAGAACAGACCATGCACGTGGAAGTTTCGAGGATACGAGCTTGATCCATCCAACTTCACCACTGCGATGGTCCACCTTTATCGCGGTGAGATACAGCGGGCGAACACCTGGCGCACAAGGTTAGATGCGACGACAAACTGGGCCGTAATCACCGTGGCCGCGGCGCTCACTTTTGTCTTTGGCGAGCCCACCAATCCCCACTTTGTCTTCCTTCTTGTCCTTCTTCTGGTGCTCACGTTTCTGATGATCGAGGCTCGTCGCTATCGCTACTACGTCCTCTGGGCCTATCGCGTTCACCTCATGGAGACAGACTTCCTCGCTTCGATGTTCGTACCGCCTTTCCGACCGTCGCCGGACTGGGGCAGCAACTTGGCCCAGACCCTGGTTGACCCGTCCTTTCCCATCGAGCTGTGGCAAGCTGTTGGGCGGCGCTTCCGTCGTAATTACTTCTGGTTGATGTCCCTGTTGCTGACCAGCTGGGTCATCAAATTGACCATCCATCCAACACGAACAGCTAGCTGGAGGACCGTCCTTGGAAGAGCATCTGTCGGCCCGGCGTCTGGCCTGTTCATCGTGAGCGTGGTGGCAGTCATTTACGTGACGCTCATCGTGATAGCCCTTGCGGCGAGTCTCGCAGATACCTGGAGCACGGTTCCGGAGTTTCTGCACCGTGTGGCGGGGCCGTTGATACCTGAACCGCGGCCTAAGGAGCGTCTGGCAACGATCATCACCAAGGAAGGGCAGGCGGTGGCTGATCGCATCTTGGAGGAGCTGGGGCGGGGAGTGACCGCGCTGGAGGGGAAGGGAATGTACACCGGGGCGTCGTGGGATGTGCTTCTTTCCGCTGTCACTGACGTACAGGTCGACCATATGAGGGACATCGTACAGAAAGCAGACCCGGACGCTTTCGTGGTCGTCGGCCTGGCGTCTGAGATCCGGGGCGGTGGGTTCCGTCCATTTGAGCCCCCCAGCTGACGCCCTTGTGTCCCTACAGATCTACGAAGTAGGAACTACATGCTTGGTCGATCAACTCCTCGCTTAGCGCTGGTGCGACGTCCACGTAGCTAGCGATATCCTTCAGCTGGGCGATGAGATCCCGGGGATGACAGCCGCGTTTGGGACGATCCTCTTTGATGTAGTGTTCCTTGATGAGATAGGCCAAGCCTTGTTCGCTGTAGGGGACTTCTTGCTCTCGACATACCCGTCTGAAGATCGTTCGGAACTCGTCCCACGTTGGATCCTCAATCTTGATCTTATGACGAATGCGACGCAGAAAGGCCTCATCCACCAGGTCCTTCGGGGCCAGGTTGGTGGCAAACACAATCAGGACGTCGAAGGGAACTTCGATCTTTCGACCCGTATGAAGCCTTAGAAAATCCTTGCGCTTCTCCAGTGGCACGATCCAACGATTGAGCAGATCGCGCGGCCGCGCCTGCTGACGGCCGAAGTCGTCAATGAGCAGCATACCTCCATTGGCTTTCATTTGCAGAGGAGCCTCGTAGTACTTGCTGGTCTGCTCGTATATCAAGTCGAGTTCGCTCAAGCTCAATTCACCGCCCACCGTGATCACAGGCCGGCGTACCCGTACCCATCGTTGGTCATGACCATTTGTCCTGTTCGTCGACTTCTCGGCTCTCAAGTGATTGACAGCATCGAAGACCTTGATCACCTGATTGCCGGACTCGACTGCGTGGGGGATGTGGAGCGTACCTTGTAGCACCAGCCGCCCAATGCTTTCGCCGATGGCTGTCTTTCCGTTGCCTGGAGGGCCGAAGAGGAAGATAGAGCGACGCGAGTTGACAGCTGCGCCCAGATGAGCCATCGTGTGCTCATCGACAACAAGATGGGACAGGACGCGCGCGAGGCCACGGCGATGGACCTTCATATCCCGTAAGGATTGCTGGTCCATTGCTCTGTTGTAGTGCCGCAGCGGGACTGGAGCCGGTCCGGCATACTGACAGCGGCTCATAGCTTCGCGAGCCACGGCTCGCCCCTTGTCTGTGATACTGTATCGGTAGACGGCTCGTCCAAGCCCGCGCGCCCCTCCAATGCCGCCTGTTCCTTTCACCTCGCAGAGCTGCTCTTGCTTGAGCGACGACAGCAGGTCTTCAACCACCCCGGCGTGCGGCAGCCTCATGCGATCAGCGAGCTCGTAGCCCAGGATGTCTCCCTCCAGATACATGATCTTGATAGCTAGGTCGGTGAGGAATGCCAGCCCGAGACCGGTATCCTCAATCGAAGCTGGTGTGGACGGGGCGAATGGCATATCCTTTGTGGTGTCTGCTGCTTCCTTGGTCATATACTTCTCACTTCCTACTTACGTGTAGCACTTAAGTCTGCACATCGCCCAGTGCCTTTCCCACTCGAAGGACCTCTTTCTCCGTGTTATAGCAATGGGGTGAGACGCGGATAACGTCCTCTCGCTTGGCGATGACGACATCTTCTTCAATAAGCCGATCGTAGGCTTGAGTGATTCCGCCTGGGACGCTGAAGGAGATGATGGCGCTGCGTCGTTTGGGCGATAGATTGCTGACCATGTCGTAGCCGCGCCGCTCCAGATCCTGTATCAGGAGGTCGGTCAGATGGAGCGTCCAGGCCTCAATAGCCTCGATACCGACCGTCAAGAGCAACTGGACTGCCGCCAGCAGGCCGACCTGGCCAACGACGTTCCGACATCCTAACTCGAAGCGGCGTGCGTCGGGCAGAAAGGTCAGGTCGTAGTCCCGCCAATCCTCCCAGCCGGCGACGCTGACGCAGCCGGCGAAGGGTGGATGGAGCTCGTCCAGTCGTTCGCGGCGGACGTAGATGAATCCCTGCCCGGCAGGGCCCATCAGCCACTTGGGGCCGCCGCAGGATAAGAAGTCGATATGGTGGGCTTGGACGTCCATCGGCAGCACTCCCAGCGACTGGATGCCATCGACGACGAAATAGGCATCGTGCGCACGACACCAGGCGCCCAGGGCCTTGAGATCGCTCCTGAACCCGGTGAGGAACTCAACGGAACTGACCGCCACGACGCGGGTAGCATCATCGGCGTGATCCTGCAAGGCCTCGACCGTAAGCCCCCCGCCATCGTGGGGGATACAGCGGGTCTCAATCCCCTGCCGCGTCAGATTCATCCACGGATAGACGTTGGATGGAAACTCCATGTCACAAAAGGCCACGTTGTCGCCGGGCTCAAGCGGAAGGGCATTGGCAATGACGTTAAGGCCCTCGCTGGTGTTCTGCACGAAAGCGATCTCCTCCGGCCCAGCGTTAATCAGCTGGGCGACAGCGCCCCGCAAATCGTCCGAGAGCTGCTCGTACCGTGTGTCCTCTTTCCCGAGGGCACGGTGAGCGAGGTAGGTCTCTATCCCCTCGCGCACGGGGTTGGATAGGGGGCCGACCGCCGCATGGTTCAGGTAGGCGCACTGCTGGGTGATGGGGAACGCAGTTCGGAGCGCCTCCGTGTCGGGGCCTTGGCCTTGTCTCATCGATGTGTCCTTGGCTTTGGTATCACACGTGTCTCAGTAAGCTCCGATTTCAAGTAGACGGGCGTCGTCGATGCCGAAGTGGTGGGCGACCTCGTGCCGGATCACACGGCGGACGGTTGCCCGTGCCTCCTCTGGGGTGCGACTGCGCATCTCGATCGGGCGGCGGTAGATGGTGATCTTGTCGGGCAGCACGAGGCCATAGCTGTGGCTTCGTTTCGTGTGTGGGACACCATGGTAGAGGCCCAGAAGCTGCGTCGGGTGGCGTACGCCCGCTCGCCGGAGGGTCGTTGGGTCCGGCCAGTCCTCGATGACGACATCGACGTTATCCAGTTTCCGCTGGATGCTCTTGGGCAGCTCGTCCAGGGCTTCCGCCACCAATCGCTCGAAGGCCTGTGGGTTCATGATGCGCTATTATACCACAGCTTAACAATTTGGCACCAGTGTTTGGGGCCGCTGGGTGCGTTTCAGTCCTGGGGCGACTTGGTCTCGACGCGTCCGGCCCGCCCCCTCAGTGACCGGGGCTCTGTCCATGGGCGCTGCGGTTTGCATTACCAGGCCCCCTGGGGTATCATTGACGCTATGGAAGAACAAGCCTCTTTGAGTCAGATCCTCTTATCCGAAGGGGGGCGAGTGCTTCGTGAGGCGATGGAGGCCGTGCACCTTACCGATGGTGAAGTACTCTTCCATCGTGACGAGCTCGGTGATGCCCTCTACGTCGTCGAATTTGGCCGAGTCCGGGTCTTTACGTTGGATGAAACTGGGCGCGAGCTCACCTTGAACGTGATGGAGCCCGGTGAGGCATTCGGCGAAATGGCCTTGCTCGACAGTCGACCGCGATCGGCCAGCGTGGCGGCTATTGGCTCCACGACGCTCCGTTGTCTTCACCGAGAGGATTTTCTAGCTCAAGTGCACACGTCTCCGGAGCTCACGAAGACGGTCGTTCGCCTGATCAGTGAACGAGCCCGCCATATGACGGAGTACATTGAGCTCATGGGGCGTTGGGCGCGAATGGTGGCCGAGGGCCGATACGACGAAGCAATGAGGAACATTCGAGATAGAGCAGAGGTACCAGATCGCACCGTTGCTGCCGTGGCTGATGCTATAGGGGACATGGTGAGAGCAGTGCGCGAGCGTGAGGAGCAATTGCAGAAGGAAGTGGCGCAGCTGAGGATCCGGATCGATCAGACCAAGCGGGAGAAGCAAGTGGCGGAGATCACAGAGACTGACTACTTCCAGAAGCTAGCTCAGCAGGCTGAGAGCCTACGGAAACAGTCAGACGACTAGATCACTGCTGGGACGGACATTTGCTTGTTCTCTCCATCGCTGGCAGGCGGAGCGGCATTGGCATCATCTCACTGATGAAGAAGACACCTTATCCGAGAGGGCTCACAAAGGAGAGAAGACATGTCAAGAATCGTATCCATCCATTCCTTTCGTGGCGGGACCGGAAAGTCGAACGTAACTGCAAATGTAGCCTCACAGGTCGCGTGTAAGGGAAGACGTGTCGGTGTCATCGACACGGATATCCAATCCCCAGGGATCCACGTGCTCTTTGGGATGGACGAGGATAGGATAGACAAGGCGCTTAATGACTACTTGTGGGGCCGTTGCGCCATTGAGGAGACCGCCTACGCGGTGGGCGCGGAGATTGGAGAGGACCAGATCGCGTCGAGGGGTGGGGAGATTTACCTTATCCCTTCAAGTCTCCGTGCTGGTGAGATCGCCCGTGTCCTGCGGGAGGGCTATGACGTGGGGCTCTTAAACGATGGATTCCGGGAGCTGGTCAAGCAGCTGGATCTTGACTACCTTTTCATCGACACCCACCCGGGGCTAAATGAAGAGACGCTTCTCTCCATCGCCATCTCCGATCAATTGGTCATTATCCTACGGCCTGACCAGCAGGACTTTCAGGGCACCGCCGTGACGGTGGACGTGGCGCGCAAGCTGGAGGTGCCCAGCCTTTGTCTGGTGATCAACAAAGCCCTTTCATCTTACGATTTTGGCGACCTAAGAGAGCAAGTGGAGGAGACCTACAGTAGTGTTGTGGCTGCGATCTTGCCTCTCTCTGAGGATGTAGCCCGAATGCAGTCTGCCGACATTTTCTCTCTTCGCTATCCGGATCATCCTGTCACTGTGGGGATCCAGGATATCGCCGCTTTCGTCGAGGCGGCAGGCTAGGGGGTGACGTATGGTTTGCTATAAGTGCGGTCAGCCGGCTATCGGTATATGTAGGTTCTGCGGACGGGCAGTCTGCGAAGAGCACTACACCACGAACCTTCCTACGATGCTATCCATGTACTTGGGCGGCAAGCGGACGCCGCGGGCGGTGGTCGTTTCCAACGTCCTCTGGTGTGGAGAATGCCGGCCCCAGCCGGAGCCGGTTGAAATGCCGGAGTTCTACTAGGAGTGTCCGATGGGTATCTTTGATAGCATACAAGAGGAGATCGAGGCTCGGGAGAAGCGGGAAGGAATTACGCCGGCCGACTTGCTCGACCTCTCTCCCAAAGTTCGTCGGGTGATGAACCGAGTCACCCGCCAGGGAGAGCAGACGGTTGCTGAAGCGGCCGAGTTTCTGGAGAGATCGGCCGATGAGGTTGCGCAAATACTTGAAGGCTTGGCGGAAAAGGGATATCTCCAACGGGAAAAAGTAGAGGGCGTTTGGGTCTATCGGACTCGTTTCGCCCGGAAGCGAGGTCGGAAGATCCCAGGCGGCATCTGGTCTGCATTGGGCCAGGGCCCTCAGGAGGAGTGAAACCTGAAGTTGTAGGCTGGCTGCAGGAGGTGCGCAGATTACGACACTGAGTAGCGCATTGGCGACGCTGATCGCCATCGGCATTCCATTGTTGTTTCTGCTGCTCATCTACGTCCTCGACCTGTATGCCTCCAGCACGTTTCGCCTGGTGATCGTCTGCTTTGCCTGGGGGGCGATAGGCGGTGCGGGACTGTCCTATCTGGTCAATACGCGTATCACGGTGCCACTGATCCAGCATCGGGCGTGGAACTACGTGTTGCTCTACGTTGTCTTCGCGCCAGTGGTGGAGGAGATATTCAAGTCGCTGGTCCTGTTCGATGTTAGCCATCGTCCTGCGTTCACCTATTTCGTCGATGGGGCGGTCTACGGGTTTGCCGCTGGAATCGGCTTCTCCATCATCGAGAACTTCTTGCACATGAGCTACTATCCGGAGAGAAAGGTCTCGCTGGCGTTTGTGAGGGCCTTCTCCGTCTGCTTGATGCATGGCACAGCGACGGGACTGGTGGGCGTGGCTGTGGGCCGATTCCGCTTCCGACGAAGAAATGGCCGCAGACTAGCCATGATCGTGGGGTGGGTCGCTGCGATCTTGCTGCATGCGGGGTTCAACAGTGTCTCTCAGACCGAATTCTTCCGACAAGAGTGGATTATTCCTATCCAGATGGGGATCGGATTATCCGGCGTTGGGTTGATGATGTTGGTCATCTTGATAGGGCTGGGAGAGCAGCGGGAGTGGATCGCTGAGATCCTCCGAGAAAAGATTGGAATGACAGAGGCAGAGGTGCGGGGAGCTCAGGCTTCGGGATACCTTGAAGAGGTGCTGGAGCCCATCGTACGGCAGTTTCCCAAGGAGGCGGAGCAGTTAGAGTCGCTTCTGCGGAGCGAGGCGAAGTTGGGCATCAAACGGAAGGTCCAGCAGGGAATCCAAGACGCAAAGCTCCAAGCGACGTTGGGTCAGGAGGTTGCGGAGCTTGAGGAGGACACGGAACGGCTGAGGAAGGAGATGGGGCCGTGCACGAACTTCTATATGCAGTGCGTCTTCCCGCAGGGCGGTTCGGACACCCGGGCGTGCATGGAGGAGATGGTGGCGTGCACCTATTCACCGAGTGAGGCCGGCTGACGCGTTTGCGATTTCCGCGGCGACCATAGGTTGGTATTTCGGGGGATTAGGATGAACTCATTGCAAATCGTCTTGGCTGTGGTGATCGCCTTCGGTATCCCATCGATGTTTCTGTTGGTCATCTACGCGCTCGACCTCTACGCTTCGCGTACGTTCCGTCTGGTGATGCTCTGCTTCGGGTGGGGTGGAGTGGGAGGGCTGGGGCTCTCCTATCTGTTCAACACGCACGTGGCCGTGCCTCTCATCCGCAGCCTGAGCTTGGACTACGTTTTTCTGTACGTGGCCTTTGCTCCCGTAGCGGAGGAGATCCTCAAATCGCTTTCTTTGTTCTACGTCTCCCGCCGTCCGGAGTTCACATACTTCGTCGACGGAGCGATCTACGGGTTTGCCGCCGGGATTGGCTTTTCCATCACCGAGAACGTTCTCTACATCAGCTACCATCCTGAGCGCGGGATCCCCTTGACCCTGGTGAGGGCTTTCTCCGTCTGCCTGATGCACGGCACGGCTGCTGGTCTGGTCGGCGCGGCCATAGGACGATTCCGCTTTCGGAAGAGGGCCAGCCGCGGGATTGGGCTGGTCGGGGGGTGGCTGACGGCCATCGTGCTGCACGCTTTGTTCAACAGCGTGGCCAAAGTGGACCTGGTCAGCGCTGGGCTGCGAGTTCCGCTACAGGTGGGTATCGGGCTGACGGGGGTCGGCATGATCGCCTTGTTCATTTCCTTGGGCTTGCGCGAGGAGCAGGAGTGGTTTGCCGAGACCCTGGACCGGAAGATGGGGGTCACAGGGGCCGAGGTGCGTGCCGCGAAGGCCTATGCGACGATTGATGAGGTGTTGCAGCCGATCGCGGAGCAGTTCCCGGAACAGGCGGAGCAGGTGGAGGCCTTAGTGCTCCGTCAGGCGCAGATGGGGATCAAGCGCAAGGTCCAGCAGCAACTTGATGATCCAAGGCTGCAAGAGAAACTTGGCCAGGAGGTCGCGCGGCTCAAGGCGGAGATGGAGGAGCTGCGGGATGAGATCGGGCCGTATATCATGGTCTACGTGCGAAGCGTCTTCCCCGAGGGTCTGCTGGACGTCTGGACGCGCCTGGAGGTGCTGGCAGCTCGGTCTGGCCCCTCCGACCTCCAGCGCTGGCAGGATATGCTCAGCGCGGAGGAGGCGAGCGGCCCGCCCCAGCGGAGCATCTTCGGCAGCCTGCAGGGCGAGTCGGGGCCGTCTGCACCTCCTCCGTCTGAAGGTTAGCAGGCTTGAACGTTGCAACGTTCCAACATTCCAACGTACGCGACAGATGACAGCAACAGAGATTGAGAAGATCAAATCCGCCATCGCTGCCCTGGAGGCCCAGCGGGCTGTGTTGGGCGACGCCACGGTCGAGACAGCTCTTGCCCCGCTGCGTGAGAAGCTGGCGGCGCTGACGCGTGCCGCGCCGGCCGCCGATGAGCGTAAGCGGGTGACTGTGCTGTTTTCGGATCTCTCTGGCTTCACGGCGCGCTCCGAGGCGATGGATCCTGAGGATGTGCACACCATCATGGACACCTACTTCGAGCGCATGTCGACTGTCATCACCCGCTATGACGGCACGGTCGAGAAGTACATCGGCGATGCGGTGATGGCTCTCTACGGTGCGCCGAAGGCCTTGGAGAACCACGAGGAGATGGCTGTGCGAGCTGCCCTGGCGATGCACAGGGCGTTGGACGACCTCAATAGGGAGATCGAGCGCGAGTACGGCTTTCGGCTGGCACAGCGGATCGGCGTGAATACCGGTCTGGTCCTCTTTGGTTCTATGGGTGGTCGCGTCGATGAGGACTTCGCCGCCGTAGGGACGACGGTCAACCTGGCCTCTCGCCTGGAGTCGGCGTGTCCCGTGGGCCGGGTGATGGTCAGTGCAGACACCGCCGCGCGGCTGCACGCCATCTTCGACTTTGAGCCTCCGCAGCAGATCACGGTCAAGGGCAAGACCGAGCCTATGACGGTCTACGTGGCCATCGGAGAGCGTGCGAAGCGCGGTCGCGTGCGTGGCGTGCGCGGGCTGAGTGCTCCCATGATGGGGCGCGACGATGAGCTGGCCAGGCTCCACGGAAGCTTCGAGGATGCGTTGGCCGACCAACGCTGGAGAGTGGGAGTCGTGATCGGTGAGGCCGGGATCGGCAAGAGCCGCCTGCGTCGGGAGTTCGTGGCCCGGGCGACACAGATGCATCCGGAGTCTCGGCTGCTCATCGGTCGATGCTATGCTCACACGCAGAACACGCCCTACTACGTGATCGCCGATCTGGTGCGAGAGCTTTTCGGCGTCGGGAGCGACGTGGGCCCGGACAAGGCGCTCGATCTGCTGTCTGAGGGCCTCCACGCTCTCGGGGGGGATCTGGCTGAAGACGAGTTTCGTTATCAGCTCGCCTCGCTGGCCGGAGTGCTGGGGGTTTCGCTTATCGACGATCCCCTGGTCTCGCTGGAACCGGAGCGACGCCGCGATCGGATCTTTCTCTCTCTGGAGCGCCTGCTCCTGTGGGTGTCGGCCGCCACGCCGCTGTTGATCATCGTTGAGGACCTGCACTGGGCCGATGGTCTCTCGCTGTCCTTCATCCAGCGCTTCATTCAGTCCTTGAAGCAGGGGCACAGCGGTGATGGCGCGGGCCTCTTGCTCTCTATTACGCGCCCGGCTGAGGATAGGGAATCCCTCCTGGCGGAGGTGCTGGAGCAGATGGCTGCGCCGCCGCACGACGCGTTGGTGCTAGAGCCTTTGGACAGAGATCAGGCGGACATGCTGGTGCATCGGCTTCTGGGGAGGGCGGATCTGCCGCCGGGCCTTCTCTCCTTGGTGCTGGAGCGTGCTCAAGGGAATCCCTTCTTCGTGGAGGAGATCCTAAGGTCCTTCATTGAGGACGGCACGCTGACCCGCGCCTCGGGAACCGACGGGTGGCAGATCACGCGGCGTACGGCAGATGTGGATGTCCCGGACGCCGTGCAGGGCGTGATGGCGGCCCGGCTGGACCGGCTCCCCTCCGAGGATAAGCACGTGGCCCAGCACGCCGCGATCATCGGCCGGAC
>CAYQZG010000014.1:35768-46786 GCA_964421785.1 uncultured Anaerolineales bacterium | reverse complement strand
GAGCAGGACATCAGCAAATGGACGCTGTTCAATCGAGAAAGGAAGCCTCTCTTCGTTTTCCCCGACGGATTAGTGCTTCAGCCAGGCGATTCCGTGCAGGTGTACAGCGCTGTCCCCGAGGAGGAGGTGCCCGAAGAGGCATACTTCTGGACCGAGGAGAAGATATGGCTGGAGTTTCCTGCCAACGTTATGCTTCTGAATGAAAAGATGCGCCTGGTATTCTGGCATAGAGAGCGCGGCGGACAGTAGACAGCGGCAACCGCCCTGAGGCGGAAGTTGAAGCGCTTGATGGGTCGAGGCCACAAGTGCTAATGGCTTCCGTCCATCAAAACCTAGGGCTGATGGCAGAGGGAGCGATGAGAGGGAGCAGCTCGATCATCATCTGGTAGCCTTTTCGGCGGGTACAAGGGGAAATAACCCCATCGAATTATTGATTTGTGAGGGCTATTCGACTATAATCTACACGTAGGCTACAGCCAGCGTATTGCTATGGGGCGAATGAGGAGGTGTTGCTAAGCTAGAAATCTAATCAGGACTGCTCTTTTGATCCCAAGTAATGGTTTGTCACGGTCAAGTATAAGCTAGTACGAAAGTGAGGAGGAAACTCAGATGAAACGCATTCTTTTCAGCCTAATGGTGGTGATGCTGCTCAGTGCACTCGTTGTGCCCGCAGCCACAGCTCAGATCGCGGGGAACCCCGCCTATTCCAGCATTGAGGTCTTGAACCTTGGGACCGACGATGCAGAAATCAAGATCTACTACTATGACAAGGACGGCAGCCTCGCCACAATGCAGTCTGGCTTCAGCAACCCGGTTGAAGACACGGTCGACGAGGGTCAGAAGGAAAGCTACTTCCCGGTTCACACGACGGACGGCTTCGATGGCTCGGTCGTCATCGAATCCACCCAAGAGGTGGCAGTGATCAGCAACATCAACTACACGAACCCCGGTATTCAGGCGACCTGGTCCGGGTTCAAAGAGGGTGGGTCGACCTTGCGATTCCCCCTGATCATGAAGAATAACAACAACAACGACACCACCTTCAACGTCCAGAACACCACGGGGAGCCAAATCACCGTCGACATCGAGTTCATCCCCGAGCCAGGCGCGGGCTACGCCACCATCGCCGACGTGGAAGACGACACCATCCCGGCTTGGTCGTCGAAGACCTACGACCAGCGAGACATGACTGAGTTCGACGTGGTCGGAACAGACACGTGGGTTGGCTCCGCCAAGGTGACGGTTGATGGTGAGGGCGCCATCGCCGGCGTCGCTCAGCAGATCGACAGCTCCAGCAACATGGCCGCGGCTTACTCTGGCTTCCTGGCGGGCGCGAGCACAGTTGATCTCCCGCTGATCATGGAAAAGAACAGCAACATGTGGACCAGTATCAACTGCCAGAACCTTGGCCCCGGAGAAACCGACTTTACGGTCGAGTTCGTCCCCGAGGCAGGCTACGCCACCGTACCCGATGCTGAGCAGGAAGACGTGGCCGAGAACGGCACGGCCGTCTTCCTCCAGTTCGACATGTCCGGCTCACAGTGGGTTGGCGCAGCTCAGGTTACGAACTCGGCAGGCAATGATATGGCCTGCGTGGTCAACCAGAACAACTTGGTGGATCTCTACTTCTCGGCCTATGAGGGCTTCGGCGCCGCTGATGCAGGCGAGACGTCCGTCTTGCCGATCGTTCAGTATCAGGAGCAGGAAGGTGGCGCGCTGTGGACCGGTATCAACGTGAAGAACCTGTCCGAAACCCAGACCGCCGATATCACGCTTGACTTCAAGCCAGTTGCAGGCGGTAGCGATGTGGCGGATATGACCAACGAGGACGTCGCTCCTGGCGCAACGACCGTCTTCCTCTTCTTCGATCCTCACGGCGATGGCAGCGCCGCTAACGGCGGTGCAGAGATTACAGCCAGCCCGGCTGTCCCGCTGGCGGCCGTGGCCAACCAGCAGAAGTTCCAATACACGGGCGACATTTTCTCCAGCTACGACGGCTTCGCCAAGTAGCCTACGGAGACTGGGACGCAACGGAAAAGGGACTGCGTTACTGCAGTCCCTTTTTTGTTTCCTATGAGATCTAATATGTCCCTCAACCATCGGCGCGTCGTGCTGTCAACGCTCGCCATCATCTGCTGTGTCTTCATAGGCAGCGGTGCCGTGGCCGATTCGGGGAATCCCATCTGGGGTCCACACTCGAACTTATCCAATACACCCGCTCGCTCGACAGAAGCAATTCTGGCCCAAGATCCAGCGACGGGTGATCTCTTCGTGGTCTGGACGGAGGAAGGCGTAGCGGAAAGAGAGGAAGTGCTGTGCCGACGCTGGGACCGAGATATCCCGGCTTGGCAGCCGGTGGAGAACCTCTCGTCGTCCAAGTGGGTGGATGACGGGCCAAGCGTCTTCTTCGATCAGCAGGGCCAAGGTCTGTTAGTCTGGACGCGCCGGTACTCCCTGTCTCAGGGCGCACCTGATGAGGGCACCGACTTGATGTGGCGTCAGTGGGACGGAAGTAGTTGGTCACCTGAGGGCATGATAATGCACGCCGACTCTTACGCACCCGGCTCCTACGGGCTCATCCCGGTCGAGATGCCCGATTCGACGATGCTCTTCATCACTCAGGGGCATGGCTACCGCACAACGGAGTACCGAGACGGGAACTGGAGCGAGGTCACGCCATGGACGTATCTGGAGTATCCAGAGCTGGACGTCAGACCTCTCTTGACTCAGGTGATCAACGATGAGGACGGGCTCCTGCACGCCGCTGCCTACGGCAAGAACAGCTCCCAACAGGGCTACGACAAATGGTTCTACGACGCCTACTACTTAGTCTACGACGGTGCAAGTTGGTCGGAGCCAGAAAACCTATCGGGAGAGGCTGGAGTAGCTCACGACATCGACATGGTTTTTGATGAGGAGGGGCGGCTCCACGTCGTCTGGAGCGATCCCGATAGCCCCTATTCCTCTGAATCGGACGAATCAGCTATCTGGGAGCGGGTCTACGGGGGCGGCACGTGGTCTCCGACGGCCGAGGTCACAGCCTATGCCCCCGATCGAAGCATCACTGCGCTCGATGTGACCATCGATGATACGGGCACCCTGCATCTAGCGTGGAGCAAAAAAAGCACCACCGGGAGCGACCAGGCGTTGAATATCTACCACCAGACTGGCGACGGAACCACTTGGGGGGTATGGAGGACAGTGCACACATCAGCAGCCGATAGCCGATATCCCGTGCTGGCGGCAGGCGATCGTGGTATGTCGATCATCTGGGAGGAAGGTTCCATAACCGACCAGAAGACAGATATCTGCTTCTCCCGCCAAGTCAGCGCTCCTCTTGTCTACCTCCCCTTGGTAGTAGCTGCCTTGCCCTGAATAGCAGGTCATTGGGTTCGGCTCAAGAGTAGACAGGCCCCACAGCTCATCTCCCGTAACCATTCACCTTATGGTCCCTACCACGACAACCTGACTTCCGTCCTGTCAGACTTCCGAAGTCTTTGGCCAGCAGGAGCGGGAGGTGAATAGTTGCCATCTCCCTTTGTTTCCACAACGTATCAGAGTGCCTGGAGCCCTAAGGCCCCACCGTAATCATCTCCCGCATCCCCTCAAACGTCTTAGGCCCGATGCCCGAGACGTTCTGAATTGCCTCAATCGTCCCGAACGGACCGTTCGCCTCCCGATACTCGATGATCCGCTGCGCCGTCACCTCGCCGACGCCGGGCAGCGTCTCCAGCTCGCTCGCCGGGGCGGTGTTGATGTTCACCAAGCCGCCTTCGCTGCGCGAAGCGCCTCCTGAGACCACCGGCGGCGGGTTCGCCTCACCCTCTTGCGGCACGTGCACGTGCTGCTGATCCTGCAGCTCCAGCGCCAGGTTGATGCACGCCAGATCGGCGCCGGGGGCCGGGCCTCCGACAGCGTCGATAGCGTCCTGGACGATGCTGCCGTGGGGCAACTCGCAGACGGCAGGGCTCTCCACCGCGCCGCTGACGTAAACCCGGATGGGCGCAGGGGTGGGCGACGGGGCGAGGGTCGACGTTGGTAGGGGCGTGGAGACGACGATGGAGGCGGCAGGCTCTTGGCCGCGCAGCGAGACGTAGACGATCCCCCCACCTGTGACGAGGCCAAGCACGGAGCAGAGGAGAACGAGACTTAGGCTTTTCCTAGGACCCTGCCCTGGGCCTTGCTCCATCACCTCTGCTCCATATCAGGCTGAATCTGCGGGACATCCCGCCCCCGTTCCCAGGGGCCGGGAGCGGGTTCAGAGAAGTCCGACCATCATAACGGCTTCTGCACCACCTCAAGCAGCAACTGCACGCTGTTCTCCACGTCGCTCTCGTCCACCATCTCCGAGGGCGAGTGGACGTAGCGACAAGGTATGGACAGACACCCTGCGGGCACGCCGGCGCGCACCAGTTGCATCGCCGCTGCGTCGGTCGTGCCGCGCTCCAGGACCTCCAGCTGGTAGGGGATGCCCGCCTCCTCGGCGCAGTCCACCAGCAGCCGCCGGACCTTCGGATGAGCAATCATCCCGCGATCCTGCACCTTCACGGCCGGCCCCTGACCCAGCTCCACCGCCATGGGCCTCGACTCCGGCGTGTCACCGGTGCCGGTCACGTCGACGGCGATGGCCACGTCGGGCTCGATGCCGTAGGCCGAGGTGCGCGCCCCGCGCAGGCCAACCTCCTCCTGCACCGCGAAAACGACGTGGAGATCGTGCGGCGTCTCCTCCAGCCGGCGCAGCAGCTCGATCAGCACAGCGCAGCCGATGCGGTCATCCATGGCCTTCGACACCAACCGTGACCCCTGAGCCACAAAGGGACGCACGAAGACAGCCGGATCGCCGATCTGAAGCGGACAATCGTCGCGACCGGTAGCCCCGACATCGATGTAGAGCTGCCTCAGCTCAGGCACCTTGCTGGTATCGTCCCGCTTCTGTTCGACGCCGATGACGCCGATCCGGCCATCCTCGAAAGCGACGCGCGATCCAATACACGTCAGTGAGCTTACGCCGCCGATGGGTGTTAGGCGCGCGAAGCCATCCTCGTCGATGTAGGTCACCATCACGCCGATCTCGTCCATGTGGGCGTCGAGGAGAAGGCGCTGCCCTCCATCCCCGCTGCCCTCTCTATGCGCGATAAGGCTCCCCAACGCGTCGACCCGAACGTCATCGACCAGAGGCTCGACCTCGGCGCGGATGACGTCCCTGATCTGTTCCTCGGCTCCTGAGGGGCCGTAGCTCTCCACCAGCTTACCAATCAGCTCTCTCATCAGTATCTCTCCTCAATCAGGTACCTCGCACTTGGACGACGCCTTCGGCAAGCGCAAAGCACCTCAAGCATCTCTCACGCCAGAGTTTCCCGCGTCAGGCGCGACAAGGATTCGCGCATCAGACGGACGGTGTTGTCGAAATCCTCCAAATTCAGAAGCGCCACCGGGCTGTGGATATAGCGGCTGGGTACCGCCACCGTGGCCGATGGGACACCCTCGCGGGCCAGATGGATGGCCCCAGCGTCGGTCCCGCCGACGCCGGGCTGCTTGAACTGGCATGGAATACCCAGCTCCTCCGCCGTGCCGGTCAACAGCCGTACCAGGCGACGGTCGGCGATGAACGAATGATCCATCACCGTGATCGCCGGCCCCTTGCCCAACTCCGTGGTTGGGCTGACGTCCTTCTCCTTGGGGATATCGTCGGCGATAGTGCCCTCCAGCGCAAAGGCGCAGTCGGGATCGACGGCAAACGCGGCCACCCGCGCCCCGCGCAGGCCGACCTCCTCCTGCACGGTGAAGACGCCGTGGAGGTCGAAGGTGAAGCGCTCCCCCCGCAGGATCTCCACTAGCACCGCACAGCCGGCCCGATCATCGAAGGCCTTGCCGATGACGGTTGGACCGAGCTCACGATATCGCGTGGCGAAGGTCGCGTAGGTGCCTAGAGGCGCCAAGTCCTGGGCCTCATCCTTTCCCTTGGCCCCGATGTCGACCGCCAGTTCCTTGATCTTGGTCACCTTATCCATCTCGCCCGACTCGACCAAGTGGATGGGCTTGATACCGATGACGCCGGGAATCCGGTCCGGGCCAACGACAAGAAGGGCGCCCGGCAGAAGGCGATCATCGATACCGCCCACCGCCCTCACCTTCAGCAGGCCCTGGTCATCGTGGCCCACGACCATCAGGCCGATCTCGTCCATGTGAGCGGCCAGCATGACGCGCATAGGCTCCGGGTGGGCCGACTGCCCCCGGGACGAGGGCTGGGAGCGCTCATCGCGGTCGGTACCGTGCTTGACGGTCAGCAAATTGCCCAGAGCGTCGGTCTTGACCTCATCGACGTGATCCCGGACGGCATCAAGCACAACAGAGCGGACGGCGTCCTCATTGCCCGAAACGCCATACGCCTCAGAAAGCTCTTTCAGTATCTGGTTCGACACAGTCACCATAGCTATTCACCCACCTCCCAGGCCATCTCATCCAAGAGACTCGCCTCCGAATCCGCGACAAACGCCGCCAGCAGTCGCCCAGCGCGCTCCACGTCCTCGACCGCCAGGGTCTCGACGGGCTGATGCATGTAACGTAAGGGTATGGAGACCAAGGCGGTTGGCACTCCCTCCCGGGTGACCTGAATGGCCCAGGCATCGGTGCCGCTGCGTCCCGGAATAGGATCCATCTGGTAGGGAATCTCACGATCCTCCGCCACCGTCTTCAGACGCTCTACCAGCTTCGGATGGAAGTTGGGACCGAGGGCGATGGAAGGCCCTCCTCCCAGCGGCAGGGTGCCGGTCTTGTCCACACCAGGCTGATCGCCAAACGTGACGTCTAGCGCGATGGCCAGATCCGGTGCGACGCCGTAGGCGGAGGTGATGGCCCCTTTCAGGCCCGTCTCCTCCTGAGCTGTCGCCACGGCAAAGAGATCCCAGCTATGCTCGATGCGGTTCAATCGCTCCAAGGCCAGGGTGATGGCAGCCACACAAGCCCGGTCATCCAGCGCCTTGCCCGCCACGCGTCGGTTCTTGAGCGGCTTGAGCTCACGGCGAACCGATATGAGATCACCAACGGACACCAGGTCCTCCACCTCGCCCCGGCGCAATCCCACGTCCACGAAGATCTTATCGAAGGGAACGGTCTTTTCACGCTCTTCCTTGGGCAGCACGTGAGGAGGCCGGGTCGCAACGACGCCGGGCACATCGCGGCGCCCGTGGACGGTCACCTCCAACCCGAGCAGCACCCGCCGATCGGACCCACCGACCCGAGTGATGCGAAGGAAGCCCTCCTCGATACCGGTGACCATCAACCCGATTTCGTCCATGTGAGCCGCCAGCATCAACTTGGGCCGCGGTCCAGAGCCCACTCCCCTCTTGAGAGCGATTAAGCTTCCCAGCTTGCCCTCGTACATCTCACCGACGAAGGGCTCCCAGATCTGGCGCACCAGATCACGGATCGGGCTCTCGAAGCCGGACATACCCTCGGCTTCGGAAAGCTGCTTCAACAAAGGGATTGCTTCCACATCGATTCTCCTTTGACTAGTCCTCAAGGCGTCGGAGTGCTTGACGGCGTCTGAGTCGGCGTTTCGGTCCCGGCAGCGCTGTCGGTCGGCGTTTCTGTCGGCGTAGGCTGCGGCGTGTCGGTGGCTACAGTTGTCGGTGTGGCCGTGTCCGTCGGTGGGGTCGTCAGAGTGGACGTCGGCGTTTCCGTTGGCACCGGCGTGTCGCTGGGCTCTTGAGTCGGTGAAGGCGTCTCGGTCGGCACACTCGTCGGCGTGTTCGTTGGTGTGCTGGTCGGCGTGTCCGTCGGAGCGCCGGTCGGTGTGATTGTTGCCGTGGGAGACGGCGTGAAGGTCAGTGACGGCGTGTTCGTCGCCGTTGGCGTGGTAGAGGGTGTTGGCGTCTCCGTCGGCATCGCGCTCGGTGTACCAGTCGGTGTGACCTCGGGCGTCGGCGTACGCGTCGGAGGATACCACTGCGTGGGCGTTGGTGGTAGCGTCTCCGTGGGCGCGCGCGTCTCTGGGGTTGGCGTGGGCGAGGAGAGCGCAGTGGGTGTTGTCGTCGACGTGGGCGTCGGTGTACTCGGTTCTTGCCTCAGGACCAATGCGGATAGTCCAATGCAGTAGCAGGGAAGCGTGAGAAGAATAATGCTGGCCAGTATCCAATGGATAGGCCGCCAACCGCTTGTGTCAGGTATGGTGTCGAGCATTGTAGATTCCAAGAACCTGCGTCTAGCGCCCACCGCTTTGAAGAAAACCCAACCGGATCACCCCGAGGGCGAGGAGTATGATAGCACCGCTGGAAACATTTGTCAACGCCTCTGTGGCAGCCAGGTACGGCAATCGCATTTGGGCTCACAGCCCTCGTCCTCGAGGGCGCTGCGGCCAAGAGAGCATGGACATGGCGGACGTCCACGCCAAAGGACGACGGGCGGAGGCCGCCTACGAGACGGGGACTGCGAGCAGGTCTGTCGATGGCGCCTTCATATGCGATTGCCCTGGTCAGCCAGGTCAGGTGACGACACTTGCACGCCTGCCATTGCAGGTTATACTTGTGACCGTCGATATCGTCAAGGTAGATCCACAGGGCAATCGCATTTAGGCTCAAAGCCCTCGTCCTCGAGGGCGTCGCAGGCGAGAGAGCAGCATTGTGTAAGCGAAGCAGGGGTTCACGCCGAAGGACGACCCCGAGACGGGGTCTAGGAGCGCGCGATGTCCATATGCGATTGCCCTGGGTAGATCCAGACCATGCCACAGAGCTTACTATGTCGAAGCACCCTCGAAAGATCATAGTGGGATTGGGGGCCACGCTGACCCTCTGCATCGCGCTGGTGAGCGCGATCGTCGCCTACCCCCTCTTCTACGTTGGGCGTATCTACCCCGGTGTCTTCGTCCAGGACGTGGAGTGGCGCGGGCTGACGCAGGGATCTGGCGATCCCCCTCGAGCGGGGACGGGTGTGGAGCTGGGCGGGTTGACTGTGGAGGAAGCAACGGCTCTTCTGACCGAGAGCCTCTCCAGACCGTCAACAGAGTCCATCGACCTGCAGGGAAGCACACGATCCTGGCAGTTGGACTGGGCCGATGCGGGGCGTGAGATCGACTGGGCTCAGACGGCCGAGGCGGCCTACCAGGTCGCACGGCGCGGATCCTGGCGCGAACGCACGCTGTCGGCGTGGCGCATCAGGCTGCACGGGCTGGCCGTAGAACCGCGCCTCCACCCGGCTGATGAGGGCCGGGTGAAGGCCTATGTGGACACCATAGCCCACCAAGTCTACGTTCCGCCGACCGACGCCACGCTACACATCCGTCCAGACGGGGTGACCTGTGTGCCGGGCACGACCGGTCGTGCCCTTGACGTGGAGACCACCACAGAGAGAGTGATGGCAGCCCTGAACGACAGCAAGGCGAGGGTGAAGATAGCGACGGTCGACCTACCCCCAGGCATTCGCGAGCCGGAGCCGGGATGCACAGAAGCGCGGTCGCTACTGGCCCAGCCGTTCAAGCTCATCGCCAACGATCCCTTGACCACCTATCGGGCCGACTTCGATGCTCCACCAGAGCAAGTGGCGACCTGGCTGCGCGTCATGACCGCCGGCGACCAGATCCTGCTCGAGGTGGACGAGACGTCGATCGAGGCCTGGCTGCTTGAGATTGCGCCACAGTTTGGCGCCGAGCGCATCCTGGACGTCGACGAGACCTTGGAACGAACGTCGGCGGCGCTACGGGACGGAGAGCACGAGGCTCAGTCTGCGATCTGGCATCCCCAGAGCAGCTACGTGGTCCAGCCCGGCGACACCCTGTTCGACATTGCCTACAGCCACGGCTTTCCACAATGGCGGCTGGAGGAGGCCAACCCCGACGTGGAACCCGGTGAGCTGCTCATCGGCATGGAGTTGACCATACCGTCCATCGACGTCCTCTTTCCCGAGCCGCTGATCGCGGGCAAGCGCATCGAGATCGATCTACCAGAGCAGAGGCTGCGCGCCTATGAGGACGATGAGCTGGCCTACGATCTCACCTGCTCCAGCGGCATGACGAGCACGCCGACCATCGCGGGGCAGTTCCAGGTGCTGTTCAAGGAGCCCGAGGCCTATGCCCAGCGTTGGAGCTTGGCGATGCCGTACTTCATGGCCATCTACTACGAAGGCCCCGATTTCACCAATGGCATCCACGAACTGCCGATCCGATCCAACGGCCAACGGTTGTGGGACAGCGTCCTGGGCTGGCCAGCCTCCTATGGCTGCATTATCCTCGACGTCGGCGACGCGGAGAAACTCTATCACTGGGCCCCGGTGGGCACGTTGGTGCGGATTAAGGGTGTCGCGCCGGGCACACCGACCTACGTGCCAACCTATGACGAAGAGGCCCCAGGAGGATGACCAGGAGCCGCTTGTCCGCGCACGGTCGTCAGGTGGCGTGGCGCTTATGAACCTCATCAAACGTCCTACGTCCATCGTCATCCTCTTGGCAGTGCTCATCGTCGCATATGTCGCCATTGGCACACTCTATGCCGTTTTCACGCCTGCGTGGCAGGTGCCCGATGAGCCGGCCCACTACAACTATATCCGTTCGCTGGCCGAGGGTCGAGGCCTCCCCGTCCTGGAACACGGCGATTACGATCAGGAGGTCCTGGGTCGGCTCACCTCGGAGGGTTTTCCTGCCCAGCTCCCCTCCCCCGCTGGGGGAGGGCCAGGGAGAGGGCTCTCAAACGACCCGTTGACGTACGAAGATCATCAGCCGCCGCTCTACTACCTGATGGCAACGCCGATCTATCTGCTTTTCGACGGAGCACTGCTGGCCCTGCGCTTGCTCTCCGTTCTGCTCGGCGCCGGCTTGCTGATCGTCGCCTTCGGTACGGTGAGAACCATCTTCCCGGAGCGACCGGCGCTGGGGCTCATCGCTGCCGCTTTCATCGCCTTCATCCCGCAACACGTGGCTATGACGGCCGGCGTGAACAACGATACGCTGGCGGAGCTGGTCGTGGGGAGCACGCTTTGGGCGCTGGTCACCTATCTTGCCCCACATCAGAAGAGGGAAGCACAGCGGC